>CALVCT010000030.1 GCA_944326055.1 uncultured Erysipelotrichaceae bacterium | reverse complement strand
GAGTATCTAGTGATCATATTTTTTCTTTCTATCTTGATAAAAAAACTGTGAGCTTTGACTCACAGTTCGTTGATCTTATTTGCTATCTCGTTTAGATCAAGCTTGTTTTCAGTGAACTCGATCTTGATCGTATCATTTTCATCATAGCGGGGGATGATATGTACATGTAGATGCATGACAGTTTGTCCCGCTACTTCGTTTGTATTGACTAAGAGATTGAAACCTTTAGCACCTAGCTTATCACTGATCCTTTTAGCCAGCATCTTTACGACACTCATGAGATGAGCGAGCTCATCATCGGGGATCTCTAAGATATTCGCATAGTGTTTTTTTGGCATAACTAATGTATGGCCTAAAGTTGTCTGTGCTAGATCTAAGATAGCTAATACATCCGCATCTTCGTAGATGATCGATGATGGTATTTCTTTGTTTATGATCTTACAGAATATGCACATCAGTTGATACCTTCGTATTTTTCACTTAGTAGTTCGTAGATATCTTGATCATAGACTTCGATCGTATATTTTTCGAAGTAGTAATTGAAGACTGTTTCAGTAGTTATATCAGAAGCTATCGTACGATAGAATTCTTCCTTGAAATCGTTTGCGTCATTGGCGATGACATCGATGACATAATAAGTATTAGTCGTTGTAACGACACCTTCAGAGTCTGTCGAATCAGTCATGACGACGACAGGTGTCTGTGTAAGACCGACTTCGCAATCTTTGAACCAGTTCTTTAGCTGTTCATCGATGTCGCTGGCTGTCGTATAGACTGTCTCTCCAGCTACTGCGTCGATACCAGCTTCTGTACATGCTTCTTCAAATGTCATACCACCATTGATGTCAGCTATCATCTTAGTGGCAGTTTCTTCATCATCGAATGATTGCATCTTGACAAGTACTGGGACATACTCTGTTACAAGCTCCTCATAGTGATAATCACAATACTTCTCAACTAAGGCATCGAGTGTATAGCTTGAGACCATCGTCTCTCTAAAAGATTCTTCACCACCATAGTAATCCATCATCGATTCATATTGATCGCCATAAGTCGTTCTTAGCTCTTCAAAGTATGATGAGACTTCTCCTTCGACTTCTGTCATATCGATCTCTTCAAACCCGGCAATACGTTCAGTAAGGTCAGCGATGAGGATCGATGTGATATCACCATTCTTCATATCGATGAAGAGGTCTTGTTTTGTATAGTTCACGCCATCACCACTGATGATGACTGTGTCAGGATCAGATACTGATGTAACTTCGCTTGAGCATCCTGCCAACATCAGTAAAGCTAATAAGGCAACTAATATCTTCTTCATCTTATTCGACCTCGCTTTCTGTGTTGTCTGTAGTATCGTTTGTATCTTGTGTATCTTCTGTCTCACTAGCTATATCAGCTTCGATCTTGGCCCAAAGATCTTGATCTTCAAAACTGATACCTAGCTCCTCAGCTTTTGCAAGTAATGGTGCATAGTATGCATCTGGATCTACGGCAAAGATGGCATTGAGGAAATCAGTGTTATCAAAGAGTTCTTCAATATCATCTGTATCACAATGGATGATGTGCCAACCATATTGGCTCGTAATGACCTCAGAAGTTTCATTGCCACTGAGTTTCTTGGCTGCATCGGCGAAGACTGTGACATATTTGGTGTTCGTATTATCGAAATAGCCAAGTGAGCCACCGTTTTCTGCTGATGAATCATCACTGTATTCAGTAGCGACGCTCGCAAAGTCCTCACCATTTTCTAAAGCTTGTAAGACTTCATCAAGCTTCGCTTGCTCTTCATCAGTAGGGTTAGCCGTATATGTTACTGTACCATCCTCATTCTTTGTCTCTGTCACATCAGCGACTCTGATGAGGATGTGCGAGATCGTTTTTGGATGGTTCTCTTCAACATAAGGTGTGACGATATCATCCATGTGTTCTCTTAGATAATCTTCTCTTAACTGCATCGATTTTTGGATATAGATGTAATAGTCATAGGCGTCATCAGCACTGTCATAGCCTAAGCTCTTCATTTGCGATGTGAGTTCTTCTTCGCCATATTGTTCAAGTAGATAAGCTGCATTGCTCGTAGCGATGTCGCGCATCTCATCTGTCGTAGCGATAGCTCTATCACAGACTTCTCTTTCAAAGACATCATATGCTTTTGTTTGGCCATATACATCTAATAGATCTGAATATAGATCATCAGCAGTATAGTCTTCGCCATTGATCGTATAGATCAGATACTGTCCATCTTTCTCGACTGGACTTTTTACTACTGGCTGATTCTGGATCGTTTGTACGATATATACCACGATGAATCCTATAAATAAGATCGCGATCAATCCGACGAACCAAAATCGCCTTAGGATCTCTTTTGTATCCATAGTACCTCCTAAACTAAAAATGCCTTTATATTATATACTAGTGTCAAGGTTTTACAAACTTATACTGCAAAAATCGACTTTAATCTAACCTTTGAGACAAGTGTATAAAACACTATCACTTTCTTGAGATGTGCTATAATCTCTGTGTTTCAAAGGAGGATTCGAAGTGAGCAGTACTTTACTTATAAAAGATCTTCATGTGAATGTCGATGACAAAGAGATACTCAAAGGGGTCGATCTAGAAGTCAATGCAGGGGAAGTCCATGCCCTGATGGGACCAAATGGCAATGGTAAATCGACATTATTACAAACGATCATGGGTCATCCACGCTATCAAGTGACAAAAGGATCTATCACTTTCGATGGTCAAGATGTCTTGACGATGAGTGTTGATGAGAGAGCTAAAGCAGGCCTTTTTCTAGGGATGCAGAACCCAGGTGAGATCAGTGGTGTCACGAATTCTGATTTCCTTAAAGCCGCTATCAACGCAAGACGAAAGACACCGATATCGCTGTTCAATTTTTATAAAGAGATCGAAGGAAATATCAAAAAGCTCAAGATGAAAGAAGATCTAGCGCATCGTTTCGTCAATGATGGGTTTTCAGGTGGCGAGAAGAAGCGTAATGAGATCTTACAGATGATGATCTTGAAGCCAAAGATCGCGATGCTAGATGAGATCGATTCTGGTCTCGATGTCGATGCGATTAAACTTGTCGCAGATGCGATCTTAGAAGAGAAAGAAAAAGAAGGCACAGGTCTTATCATCGTTTCACATTATGACAGGTTCTTCGGTATCATCAAACCGACACATGCCCATGTCATCGTCGATGGTAGGATCGTCGTTGAAGGAGACAGTGAACTCGTCGAGAAGATCGATAAGGATGGTTATGATTGGTTATATCAAGAGCTCAAGATCCACCCAGTGAAGAAAGAGGAAAGACCTCTCATCTTCTCACTTGGTACATGTGCACTCAACCCAAGGAGCTAAGATGGATAAGATCATTCATACTAAAGATAATTCTGATCTCGATCTATATATAGATAAAGATGATCGCTATATCATCTTTATCGATAGTGAGGTCCTAAAGATCAGATACCATATCAAGAAAGCCAAGGCCAAGATCATCTATATCGTACTTGAAGAGTTAGATATCGATCTTATAGAAGATGGCAAGATCGAAGATAGTGAAGTTACGATAGCTTTTATCGATGTCTCAAAGTCAGTGCTCAAAGCTCAAAGTCGTATAGAGGTCAAAGATCACGCTTCTTTGTCTTTGATATCGAAGTATCTTGTAAGTACTGATAAAGATATCGATATCTTATGTACCAATGCTTCAAAAGATACTGCTGTAGCTATCGATAACTCAGCTGTGGCTCTTGATGATGCAAGACTTAGACTTACATGTACAGGCAAGATCATAAATGGAGCTAAAGCTTCGATCTCTCACCAAAAGAGCAGGACTTTGGTCTCTGGCAAAGTCAAAGATGTCAAGATCGATCCAATATTGCTTATCGAAGAGAGCGATGTCGAAGCAAGCCATGCGATGAGCAGCGGAACGATAGATGAAGAAGTGCTCTATTATATGAAGAGTCGTGGCATCAAAGAAGAAGAAGCTATGCGCTTGCTTGTAACTTCATATCTTTTACCAGATGAAGGACTTTTTGAAGGTCATGAAGATAAAGATGCGATCATCAATTTGATCCAAGAAAGGATGGAAGAGAATGTTAGATAGAGAAAAGATCAGAAAAGACTTTCCGATGATCCAAAGCGAAGAGAGTAAAGGACGTATCTATCTTGATAGTGCTGCTACCTCTTTTAAGCCTAAATGCGTCATTGATAAAGTCACTGAATACTATACCAAAGAGAATGCGAATATCCACCGTGGCGATTATGATCTATCATATCAAGTCTCAAGTGAGTATGAACAAGTCAGAAAGCTCTGTGCAAAGTTCCTTAACGCACCTAGTGAAAAGAACATCGTCTTTACAAATGGTGCATCCTCATCTTTGAATCTAGTAGCGTATGGCTATGGTCAAAAGTTTTTAACAAGTGAAGATATCATCCTGTCAACTGAAGCAGAACACGCTTCAAACATCTTGCCTTGGTTCAAAGTCAGTGAGGTCACTGGTGCTAAGATCGAATATGTACCATTAGATCATGAAGGTGTCTTTGATCTTGAAGCTTACAAGAAGATCCTGAGGGAAGCAGCTGGCAAGATCAAAGTCGTCACCTTAGCACAAGTCTCTAATGTTTTAGGCAACATCATTCCACTCAAAGAGATCGTAAGATATGCGCATGAGAATGGAGCGATCGTTTGTTGTGATGGTGCACAATCAGTGCCACATATCAAAGTCGATGTCCAGGATCTAGATGTCGATTTCCTTTGTTTCAGTGCACATAAGATGCTTGGTCCAAGTGGCGTTGGTGTCCTTTATGGCCGATATGAACTATTAGAGAAGATGGATCCTTTCATGTTGGGAGGAGGATCGAATGCTCGTTTTGATATCTGTGGTAATATCTTATTAAAAGATCCACCATTCAAGTTTGAAGCTGGTACACCTTGTGTCGAAGGTGTCTTAGGTTTTGGTGAAGCTTTGAAGTATCTTATGGATCTTGGCATGGAGAATGTCGAAGCAGAAGGCAAAGAGCTCCACAAGTATTTCTTAGATGAGATGGCTAAACTTGATAATGTCACGGTCTATAATCCAAAAAGTGAGACTTCGATCGTTACTTTCAATATCAATGGTATCTTTGCTCAAGATGCAGCAGCTTATCTCAATAGTCAAGGTATTGCGGTCCGCTCTGGCAATCACTGTGCTAAGATCTTGCTCAATGTCATAGGTGCATCGGAGACGATCAGAGCCTCATTATATCTCTATAATACAAAAGAAGAGATCGATAGGACGATAGCAGTGATCAAAGAAGCGACACTTGAGAAATGTATCGGAGCAGCGATATGATGGACCAGACACTCAAGCGTGAGATCATCATGGATCACTATCAGACACCACGCAACAAGAAGACAATCACTGATGAGAGCTATAAGTCAAAACATATGGCGGCTGATTCCTGTATCGATGATATAACTGTCTATATCAAAGGTGATGGTCACAAGATCGTCGATGTTGCTTTCGATGGCGTTGGTTGTACGATCTCAACAGCCTCGACATCGATCATGAGTGAGCTTATCAAAGGTAAGAGCTATGATGAAGCATTGGCTATCATCCAAGAATATGAAGATATGCTCGATGAGAAAGAATATGATGAAGATAAGCTTGAAGAAGCTAATGCTTTTGATACACTTAGTAAACAAGCTAACCGCATCAATTGTGGTCTTATCGGTGTCAAAGGCTTCAAAGAAGTCATAGAGGAGCTAAAGAGAGATGAACGAGAACAATAAAGACATCATCAAGAGCCAAGATGAATATGCTTATGGTTTCAAAGATGAAGATGTCAGTATCTATAAGACGAAGAAGGGTCTTGATGAAGGGGTCATAAGAGAGATATCGAGGATCAAAGGTGAGCCAGAATGGATGTTGGATCTGCGCCTTAAAGCTTATCAGAAGTTCATCGAACTACCCATGCCATCTTTTGGCCCTGATCTAAGCGAGATCGACTTTCAAGATTTCACTTACTACATCAAGCCATCAGAGAAGGTCGAGAAGAGTTGGGATGAAGTCCCAGAGACGATCAAAGATACTTTCAATAAACTAAAGATCCCTGAGGCAGAGCAGAAGTTTTTAGCTGGTGTTTCGACACAATATGAATCTGAAGTCGTCTATCACAATATGCTCAAGGAGGCGACAGATGCCGGAGTCATCTTCTATGACACCGATACAGCACTGAAGCTTCATCCAGAGCTCTTCAAAGAGTATTTCGGTAAAGTCGTTTCATATGCTGACAATAAGTTTGCTGCCCTTAATACTGCAGTTTGGTCTGGTGGATCATTCATCTATGTACCAAAAGGTGTCCATCTAGATAAGCCGCTACAGTCTTATTTCCGCATCAACTCTGAGCAGATGGGACAGTTTGAAAGGACGCTCATCATCGTCGATGATGATGCAGATATCCATTATATCGAAGGTTGTACAGCACCTAAGTATTCTAAAGATTCTCTGCATGCAGCTGTTGTTGAGATCTATGTTGGTGATAGAGCTAAATGCCGCTACTCAACGGTCCAAAACTGGTCGAGCAATATCCTCAATCTCGTCACTAAAAGAGCACTCGTCAAAGAGGATGGCATCATGGAGTGGATCGATGGCAATATTGGTTCACATATCAATATGAAATATCCTGCTTGTATCTTGCAAGGTGACAGAGCAAAAGGTATCTGTATCTCGATAGCAGTTGCATCCAAGGATCAGAAACAAGATGCTGGTGCTAAGATGATCCATCTTGGTAAAGATACTTCCAGCAATATCATCTCTAAATCACTATCGAGAAGTGGCGGATATGTCAATTATCGTGGACTTGTTAAGATAGCTGATAAAGCTGTACACGCAAGAGCGAAGGTCGAATGTGACACGCTCATCTTAGATGATATCTCTACAAGTGATACGATGCCGACGAATATCGTCGATAATGCAAGTTCGATCATCGAACATGAAGCGACCGTCTCAAAGATCTCAGAAGAGCAGCTCTTCTATTTAATGAGTCGTGGCATCTCTAAAGAAGATGCGACACAGATGATCATACTGGGCTTCATCGAACCATTCACCAGAGAGCTACCGATGGAGTATGCTGTAGAACTCAATCAACTACTCAAGATGAATATGGAAGGTTCGATAGGCTAGCATATCGATTGACAAGTCGTTTGTAATCTCTATAATAGTAGGCGAAAAGACTTAGCGTAAGACAAGGTCTGATGATACTGGTAATCAGAGAAGATACGGTCGCTGCGAGTATCTCAAGGTCCATTAGATCACTACTTATAAGTCGCCCCTGAAAAGGTGAGCCGTATATCTGCGTTAAAGATCAAAGTAATAAGTCAAGGTGGTACCTCGCAATAGCGACCTTTAGTGTATCACCTTTTATTTTTAGGGAGGACAAGATGATCAATATCAGAGAAGATGAAAGATTACATGTACTAAATCATAGTTGTGCCCACTTATTAGCACAAGCTATCTCACACCTTTATCCAAACGCAAAATTCTGGGTAGGTCCAGTCATCGATGATGGTTTCTATTATGATATGGATTTAGGTGATGCGGTTATCAAAGAAGAAGATCTTGCTAAGATCGAAAAAGAGATGAAGAAGTGCGCCAAAGATAACAAGCGCATCGTCCGTGAAGAGCTCTCGAAAGCGGAAGCTTTAGAGATGTTCAAGGACGATCCATATAAGATCGATCTTATTGAGAATATGCCTGAGGGCGAAGTTATAAGTTGCTATAGACAGGGTGATTTCTGTGATCTTTGTCGTGGACCACATGTTGCTACGACAAAGGAGATGAAGTACTTCAAGTTGCTTAAAGTATCTGGAGCATATTATAAAAACGATGCCAAAAATAAGATGTTGCAGCGTGTCTATGGCGTTTGTTATGAGAATGAAGAAGATCTTAATGAGCACCTATATATGCTTGAAGAAGCAAAGAAGCGCGATCATAGGAAGCTTGGTAAAGAACTTGGACTTTTCATGATCTCAGAATATGCGCCAGGTTGTCCGATCTTCTTACCTAATGGCATGATCTTGCGCAATGAGCTTGAAAACTTCTGGTATGATGTCCATACTAAAGCAGGCTACGTCTTTTGCAAGACACCTATCATCATGAGCCGTGAGCTGTGGGAAACTTCAGGACACTGGGATCATTATCGAAACAATATGTATACGACAAAAGTCGATGAGCACGATTATGCGATCAAACCGATGAATTGTCCAGGTGCGATCTTAGTATATAAGAATAGCCTCCATTCATATCGTGATCTACCGCTTAGACTTGGTGAGCTTGGCTTAGTCCATCGTCATGAAGCAAGCGGAGCGCTCAATGGTCTTTTCCGCGTTCGCTCATTTACACAAGATGATGCGCATATCTTCTTACGTGAAGATCAGATCGAAGAAGAAGTCATCAGACTCATCGACTTCATCGATAAATTCTATAAGATCTTTGGTCTGACTTATGACATCGAACTATCGACAAGACCAGAAGAGGGCTATATCGGTGAGATCGAAGTATGGGATAGGGCAGAGAAGGCTTTAGCTGATGCTTGTCATGCTTCTGGACATGAATGCAAGATCAATCCTGGTGATGGTGCTTTCTATGGACCTAAACTCGATTTCCACATCCATGATTCTCTCAATCGTGTATGGCAATGTGCGACGATACAGCTCGATATGAACTTACCAGAGCGTTTCGATCTGACTTATGTCGATCAAGATGGTTCCAAGAAACGTCCACTTATGCTGCATCGTGTCGTCTTTGGTTCTATCGAACGTTTCATCGGTATCATCATCGAACACTTCGCAGGCGCTTTCCCACTTTGGTTAGCACCAAGGCAAGTCGTGATCGTTCCTGTTCATCATGAAGAACACTTGACTTACGCTAATGAAGTCAAGGAAGCTTTAGAAGCTATTGGTATCAGGGTAGAAGTAGATGCACGTAATGAGAAACTCGGTTATAGGATACGCGAAGCACAGACTCAAAAAGTGCCTTACGCTATCGTCTTAGGTGATAATGAAAGAGATAATAAACTTGTTACTTTAAGAAAATATGGCAAGAAAGACACAGAGACGATCAGTCTTGCAGAGTGTGTCGAAAGATTGAAGAAGGAGAGAGACGAAAAGTTATATGAGAGATAAAAAACCAGTGATCATCGGCCTGCTATTGGCTTTGGTCATCATCTTGGCTTGCATCTTTGGAATAATGATGCTCAATAAAAATGAAACACCAGTAGGTACTGCTGATACGACAGATTTCAGTGAGGTAGAACTGAGCCTTGTTTCGCCTAGTGGTGCTCCGGCATTGAGCTTAGCTGGGGTCATAGATGATAGTTCGATAGCTCTAGATTACGAGATCGTCGATGGTTCAGAAGTCCTCAGTGCCGAATTTTTGGACGGGAGCAGCGATCTTATAATCGCACCAGTGAACCTTGGGACAAAACTTATAAATAATGGCGCTGAATACCAATTATTAGCCGTTGTCAGTTGGGGCAATCTCTATATCGTTGGTGATCGCAGTACCTATGATGGAAGGCTAGCAGCTTTTGGCGAAGGTGCTGTACCTGGCAGAGTCTTTGAACTCATAAGATCAGAGCTCAATGAAGAGGTGACTGTCGATTATTATAATTCGGTCGCTGAGGTGGCGCCACTATTGCTTAGTGGGGAATATGGTGCTGCTCTTTTAGCTGAGCCGGTCGCAACACGTGTCAGAAACAGCAATGAAGCTTTAGAAGTACTTTATGATGTCCAGGATCTTTATGAAGATGTGACTGGCGATAGCACATATCCGCAAGCGGCGATCTTTGTCTCATCTCAAGCTATCAAGGACAAGACGGAAGCGATCCTCAACTTAACTAATTCGATCCAAGATACGATCATAGCGATCAAAAACGACACTTCGCTCCTTGATAGTTATGATGTCGATTATGCTGAACTTGGTTTCGATGATATTGCACTATTGAAGGATGCTTATAGCGGTATGGCACTTGATCTTGTCTATGGCACAGATTGTGTCGATGAAGTCAAAGGTTTCTTGGAACTTTTTGATATCGCATACGATGATACGATGTATGTAAGATAGATGAAGAAGACTTATCTTGTAAGTTTGATCATACTCTTGATACTTTGGGAGGGCATTGCCCTGATGATGGGCAATGCGATCATCTTCCCTAGTATCGAAGAGACTCTCGTGGCCCTTTTAAGTGAGATCAGCGAAGGTGAGATCATCATCGCTCTCATCTATACACTACTTAGGACACTATCAGCTTCCACGATAAGTTTTTTTATTGCCTTGACTATGGCTTTTTTGGCTTATCGTTATAAAACAGTCAAGGAGTTCATCAAACCTTATCTCAACGTGCTCAAGACGATACCGACAGTCGCTCTTATCGTCATCGCACTGCTTTTGATCGGAAGAGAGGGTTCAGTCATGGTCGCGATCTTCTTGTTGGCATTTCCACTTTTTTATAATGGGATCTTGTTTGCGCTTGAAAATATCGATGATGATCTCTTGCGTATGACGAAGACTTATGATGTTTCATATATCTTTAAGATAAAGCGCATCTTCTTGCCACTAATAACTGATGACATCATCTCGACAGCTAAAAGCGCACTTTCACTAGCTTTTAAGGTCGCTGTGATGTCAGAGCTCTTGGTACAAGTACATACTGGACTAGGACATGAATTATATTTCTATCGGATCAATATCCTGACGCCAGAAGTTTTCGCTCTGACTCTCATCATGATCGTTGTCAGCATCCTCTTTGATAAAGTGTTAGATATCCTTGCATCTAGATTGTCTAGTCTATAAGTGCTATAATCAATCTCGTAATTATTTTCGGAGGATATTTGAATGGAAGAAGTTCCTTTGTCGCGACGATGTAAGTTCGCATCTTTAAGATCTTGCGAGGTAGAGTCTTATGGACAGTAATATACTGATCATTGCTCTAGTTATCTTAGTCTGTCTGTCAGCATTCTTCTCATCGACAGAAACAGCTTTTTCAAGCGTCAATAAGATCAAGATCAAAAACCTAGCCAACAATGGTGATAAGAAGGCTATGAAGGTCTATAAGATAGTTGAGAATTATAGCACTTTTCTAAGCACTATCCTTATCGGTAATAATATCGTCAATATCACAGCTTCGTCACTGGCTACAGCACTGTTCATCAATATCTTTGGGCAAGAAGCTGGTGTCACTTATTCAACGCTTATCATGACGGTCATCATCCTTGTCTTTGGTGAGATCACACCAAAAGCTCTCGCTAAGGAACGTCCAGAGTCTTTTGCGCTCTTAGTTGTTCCGATCATCTCTTTTTTGATGATGATCTTAAGACCTATCAACTTCATCTTTGACGTCTTCAAGCGCTTTATCGTCAGGATCTTCAAAGTAGAGAAGTCTGATGAGACTTATTCTAGTGAAGAGTTCATAACGATCGTTGAGGAAGCGCATAGTGAAGGTGATATGGATGATCATGAGGCAGATCTTTTGACTAATGCGATCGAATTCAATGATGTCGATGTCAAAGATATCATGGTGCCAAGAGTCGATGTCGTCGCAATAGCGATCGATACCCCACTTGATGAGATAGGTAAGATATATCGAGAATCTGGCTATTCTAGACTTCCTGTATATAAAGATTCGATCGATAATATCATTGGTTTTTTACATGAGAAGGATTTCTATTATATCTATTACAATGAGGATGCCAAAAAAGACATCAGCAAACAGCTCAAGAAAGTCATATACACGACCCCTTATATCAAGATCAGTTCATTATTAAGACAACTACAAACAGAAAAGACACATTTTGCGATCGTTATCGATGAATATGGTGGGACTTTTGGTATAGTGACTATGGAAGATATCTTAGAGGAACTTGTAGGTGAGATCTATGATGAACATGATGAAGTAGAAGAATACTACAAGAAGATCGACGACAAGACTTATCTTGTCAAAGGCGATGAAGATATCGACGATATGTTCAAATATTTTGATATCAAAGTCGATGATGATTTTGAATTCGTTTCTGTATCAGGTTGGGTCATAGATACTTGTGACAAGATACCTGTAAAAGGCGATAGTTTTGATTATAAGCACATGCATGTGACAGTAATGGACGCTGATGAAAAGAAAGTCAACGTCATCAAGGTCGAGCTGAGTGATCCAAAGATCAAAGAAGATAAGGAAGATAAGAAGCAGATAAAAGATAAAAGTGAACACTGATCTTAGATATCGCTATTAAAATCATCGATCGTATTTGAGTCTGACCTGTATAGCAGAGCTAAACGATATCTAAATATGGGGATCGTATGAATATAGGGTATAGAGTCATATTTAGGTTATGCTATCTTATAATAATGATCATGTCAAATGTATTTTATAGTCTAAGTTTTTATGATCCAAATAGATCTTTTGGCATGGTTGATGTTTTCTTTATTATCGGCATATATAATCTAGTTCCTATTATTCGTGAAGTAAAACAGATCTTGAGATACATGTAAAATCTATCTTGGATCAGAACTTTGATAAGCAAAGATGTTTCCGATGGGATGTTTCAAAGGAGCTTATCAAGCTGATCCTTTTACAAGACCTTCATCAAAACTTAAAACTAAAATGGCGATTTTCTGTAAGTTTGTATTGTAAAGGCTTACATTTTAAACTATAATGAGGTTAAGAAAGAGGGGGCAAGAAACTTATGTTAAGTTACAATCCTCATAGGTACGGAAACGGCATTGTAGACTAGTTGGGTCTATCTACGGTTTTTATGTTTTCAATTTACATCCAACTATAAAATCCAACAAAACATAAGCTAAGTAAAGAAAGGAGAAGATTATGAAGAGATTGCTTAGTGTTTTGCTAGTTGTTTTAATGATGTTGTTTACTATGTCACCAACAGTTAGTGCTAGCTCGCTGGATATCGGTGAAGCTACAACCTATATGGAAACCAAAATAGCTGAATTTGTAGTATCATGAAAAAGTTACTGTCTATCATATCTATCATGATACTGCTAAGTTCTTGTGACGGCGATCTTCCAGTAAACGAGGTTACCATAACAAATACGCCTTCGATCACAACGGAGGTCATCAAAACTGAAAATTCAGATGCCCAAGAGGAAGTTGAATATAATTTCCCTGAAACGTTCGATTTTTCCATGGTCGATCTCGATAAAGTAACTGATGTCACCATATACTTTGGCGGCAGTCAAAGATTAAAATTTAATAATGAAGATCTAGCCAAAAACTTTATCGAATCATTGGCAGGGGTAGAATATCAAATCAACAATAATGAGTACTTTTCTGATTATGTTGGTCTAGATTTCTATCACCCCAATAATCTCACTCCTGTAATAATGTACATCTATTTTGGCGAAAATCGATATGAGGTCTTTGAATCGATCAATGCTGCACGCATGGGCGTTGTTGAAGGATTGGGAATGAGATATCAAATAAAAGATGAATTCAGAGAATATGAATGTCTCTACGACGCACAAGAAGACGCTTTGACGACTCAATTAACAAAGCTTTTCGACGAATATGAAATGCCTTATTTCAGCGACTATTGTTATCTGCATGATAAATGCTATTTCAACGTAAGGGAGTATAAAAATGAGGATATCATCGTTGATAGATACAAGACCCCAGAAGAAAGTGTTCGTTTTTACAACGATGATGATGTCTACAGATTCCTTGCTGAGATAGAACAATTTGACTTTGAGATGTACCAAGGTGATGGCTATTACCATTACTCAGAAACGCCGATTGATTTCCCAGAAGAAAGCGAAGGAGCAAAGTCACAGCTTAAAAGGCTCGTCTTCAAAGATCCACAAGATAATGAATTTGAAATAATGTATCATTGGGATTAGAAGTAGGAGAATCGGTTAACGATTGACTGTGTTAAGATTCAATATTTTGGTAAAAGTAGGTATTATGAAAAAAACCAGTGTTGTTTTAGTAACGATAATTACAATTTTGTTATCTACATTATCGATTTCCGCAAGAGTACCAGTCACTTATTGTTCACAATGTGGCGGTGCTATGAAGATAACTACTACTTTAGGGGATCCGGTATATGAACGTAGACCATGCGCCCATCATAGCAAAGGAGATGATATATATGCTATAAGGCAAAAGTTTTATGTTTATAGTTGTTTGAATACGCGCTGTGGCTACGAAAAAATCGACAATAACTACGACACAGTAACCAAATTTGACCATTGTGAAGGATACGATTAAACACTATAGATAATGAAGTCGTAAGCTTATTTAGAAGTACTAACTGGTGATATCAAGGCTGATCACATTTATTAAGGAGGTTGTTTCAAAACCGGTATGTAATCATAGGTTTTGATACCTCCTTTTCTTATACACTCGCCTAAGATGATGATGTGTGGGATCTAGATGTGATCTCAGGTAATTCTAAAATTCATAGTGATCCTAATAATTCTTGGATTGCAAAGTTGCAGTCAAAGTTTCTTTTTATTGAAGAAAAAGAGAATATAAAACTGTAAGGACTACTGGTAAACGGAGACATAAGCGTTTACTTGGCGAAAGTATTGAGCAAAGGCCAGTTCATATAATGAAAAGAGATGAATTTGGGCATTGGGAGATGGATACGGTAAAAGGAACAAAAACGCAGAAATCTTGCCTTTTAGTTCTGACTGAAAGAAAAACTAGGATGGAGATCATACGCAAAATGAGTTCTTGCTCTAGCGAAAGTGTTGTTATCGAGTTGAAAAGAATACGCGAGACTTGGGGAAGCATGTTTTCAATGGTTTTCAAAAGTATAACAGTAGATAATGGATCAGAGTTTGCGGATTATAATGGTATGCTACTGCTTTCTGGTTTCGTTGAGAAGTTAAAGATCTACTATTGCCATCCCTATTCTTCCAGTGAAAGAGGCAGCAATGAAAACGCTAATAAGCTGATTAGAAGACATATTCCAAAATCAACTAACTTCAATGACAGACAGGACAAATGATGAGATCTATCACATAGAAGAATGGATCAATGAATACCCAAGAAAGATTTTTGATTACTCAAATAGTAATCGAAAGTTTCTTGAGGAATTAATGAGGCTAATAGAATAGAGAGTCGCTCACAAAGACTTTATCATCAAAAAAAATGCTCGTTGCATTGGTTTTGTCATGGTTAAAATAAAAAATATTCTAACTTTCGACAACTTATATGAAGAAAATAGTATATTTCACTTGCTTAGTTGTTAGGTAATTAAAATAATTATAGTAGTAGATGGGGATAGAAATCTACCCAAGATATACTTAGTGATTCTTTCGCAAAAAATATTTAAATCTTCAATTAAAACTAAAACTAAAACTTTATCTTTCATTTATGCGCTTGTTATGGTAATATGAAGAACTGATGAGAACGAATTTACCTATCAAAACGTCGGATAGTTGAGATAAGTCATTAGATGGCCGGATTTTCCGGTCATTTTTTTTGGAAAGATTCGTTCTTGAAAAGGAGGATTTTAGAGAAAATGAGTAAAAGAGTAGAATTGCAGCTCGATGTAAGAGAAAAGCCGCCTTTAGGCAGAGGCGTCTTACTATCTTTCCAGCATGTCTTTGCGATGTTCGGAGCGACGATTTTAGTCCCGATCATGACCGGATATCCAGTATCGGTCGCTTTATTCGCCTCTGGTATCGGTACTATCATCTACGCGATCGCTACAAGCTTTAGAGTTCCTGTATACTTAGGTTCATCGTTTGCTTATATAACCGCAACCGTGACAGCTGTAGAGGCGATGGGCGGTGATCGAAGTGGTGCTCAATCTGGACTTATCATGATCGGTATCATCTATGTTATCGTTGCACTGATCATCAAAGCTGTCGGTAAAGATTGGATCGATAAGATCTTACCACCGATCGTCATTGGACCGATGATCGTCGTTATCGGTCTTGGACTTGCCTCTTCAGCGGTTTCTAATGCAGGACTCGTAGAAGGTGGTGACCTCAAACATATCGCTGTCGCTTTGTTTACCTTTATCGTCGTCGCATTTGTGTCGACAAAGGCAAAAGGCTTCTTCAAGATCATTCCATTCTTAGTTGGTATCGTTGGTGGTTATATCTTAGCGTGTATCCTTGGTATCGTAGATTTCTCACCGATCAATGAAGTCATAAGTAATGGCCGTATCTTTGCATTACCGGAATTCATCTTGCCATTCTCAACGGGCGGTGCTTTTGAGGAATATACATTCAATCCGACCCTACCAGCTGCTTTAGCGATCCTGCCTATCGCCTTAGTCACGATCTCTGAACACATAGGTGATCATACGGTCTTGTCAAAGATATGTGGTAAAGATTTCTTACATGATCCAGGGCTTGATAAGACGCTCATCGGCGATGGTGTCGCTACTTCAGTAAGTGCACTTATCGGTGGTCCAGCTAATACTACTTATGGAGAGAATACTGGTGTCATCGGCATGACGAAAGTCGCTTCTGTCTATGTCACTGTCGGTGCAGCTTGTATCGCGATCATCATCAGTTTGTTTCCTATCGTCTCAGCTTTTATCGAAACGATCCCATCATGCGTTCTAGGTGGTATGTCGATCTTGTTATATGGTGTCATCGCTTCAAATGGTCTAAAAGTCCTGATCGATAATCAAGTCGATCTCGGTAGTCAAAGAAATCTTATTATCGCCAGTGGCATGTTAGTCATCGGACTTGGTGGCGCGATCTTCCCGATCGGAAACATCATCTCTCTATCCGGAACGGCTTTAAGTGCTATCGTTGGTGTCATCTTGAACCTCGTCTTACCAAAAGAGAAGAAAGATTAAAGATAAAAGTATTTTTAAAAAGCTGTAGTTTTTTAAGACTATAGCTTTTTATTTACATGAAAAGATCTTGATATTTGGACCGATGAAGCCTTTTATCGATAGCTCGGATCAGCTAGATACGCTCTTTCTTTAAAGTAATCGCTATCCATGACCATGTATGAGAAACTTATGCTGTTTGCAACTTCTGCATTGATCCTAGCGATCTTTTCTTCTTTTAAAGTCACCTCATCAAAAGGAATGAAAGTATTATTAGCGACTTTATAGATCCCTACATCATTGATCCAGTCTGCATTTGGGAAAATGACTAGATGATCATTTGAGAAGACATCTTTTCCGACATAGAGTCTAGGATCATAATCAAGCGCAAAGAGGTTGGCGATCGTCGGTACTTGATCAAAGGTCGAATTGACCATCGTGAAGTTTTTAGCTTCAAGGTCTGGGTTATAGATGATAAAAGGTGTCTTACTTATGCCATAAGTCGTATCACGATCCATTAGAAAGGAATACTCAGCGATCATATCTTCTTTAAGGCGGAAAGGATTGTGGTCGGAGAAAAGACAGATGATAGTATCATCAAGCTTTCCAACAGCTTCAAGTTCATCCAAAAGATAAGCTAGTGCTTTGTCAAGTTCCATAGATTTCGATAGGTATCGCTTGATCTCGATAGGATATTCAGGGTGCAAGCGATCTATCTCTTCAAGATAGCGATCACCGAGCGTTGAACTCTCATCATATGGCCAATGCATCGAAGAGGTGATGATGAAACTGAAGAATCTATCTGAATCGATAAAATGTGGCAGAGCTTTTTCTACGAGCGTAAGATCACTTTGCCATCCTTGGATCTCTTTAATATCTAGATCTTCGATGTTATGGTATTCATCAAAGCCGAAAGATGCATGTTCGATACGTCTTTCATAATATTCATCATACCAATTGTGGAAAGAGTACGTATCGTAACCCGCTTCTTTAAAGAGGCTTGCTAGTGCTTGAGGATAGGCATTATCTGGTACTTCATTTGGTGTACAGACGTCATTATATGGCACTAATGAGACATTAGCGATGAATTCTGATTCACCCGTCGTGCAGCTGTATTTAGGCGTATAGTGATTAGTAAAATTATAACCATCTTCATACATCATATAAAGCGTTGGTGTGAGCTCAGGATCGATCGCCATATAGTCAAAAGATTCGACCAAGAAGTAGATAAAGTTATAGTCTTTGAATTCTCCAGTGTGCTCATTGGTAGTGACTGTAGATGATCTAGAAAGGATATATTCATCGATCATTTTGATCGTTGTATCCTTTTCATCCTGCGTGTCTTTTTCAAGTCTTGTGTCATCGATGACCTTAAGATCATCATCTTCATCGATGATTGTTGGTTCTTCTGTTTTTTCGATAACTAGCTCTTTTGTGTCTTCTGGTGAATAGATCAAGGCTGTGACATCTCTAAAAAGGAAATGCACCAAGCCTAGCTTATCGATCAGAAGATCGTTATTATCAAAAGAGCGATATGTTCGTCTAAGATCGATCGCTGTATCAGATATGTCAAGGGAGAGGTATGATGCACCAGAACATATCAAAGTGACCAAGACACAAATGATGACATATCTGATATCAAAAGTCATGCGATAGTCCTGATGATCAAAGAGCGCAAATAAGAAATAGATCAAAGGTATGATGAAGACGAGCCAATAATACCACTTTGCATCACCAATAAAGGTCAAGACATATTGGTCTATTCGACCTGCACCATCAGCTACTGCACTGAAAGAATAGTAGTTATCCAAAAAGTTCTTGAACTCAAGTTCGACAAAAGCATAGATACTGAAGATGACTAAAACAATCAAGATCCACAACTTGGCACGGCTATATCTAATGAGTGAGAATACCACTCCTAAGACGATGCTGAGCACAAGATCTGCTAGGATGGTCCTTGTGAGCGTCATATAAAAGAAGTTGAAATCAGCACAAGCCCTAAAGATGATCTCGATAGCTAAAATGTTTAAAAAGATGATAAAGATATTGCGGATAAGGATATGATATGCTTTCATATAATGATTTTAGCATTTAAAAGGTTATAATAGGAGAGATGCAACAGTATTTTATTAAAGAAACGCTAAAAGTTGGCACATATGTCACATTAGACGATGAGATACTCTTTCATCTAAAACGTGTCTTGCGTAAGATGAAAGGTTATGAGTTCCGTCTTATCGATAAAGAAAACAAAGCATTTTTATGCACATTAGAAGATGACAGAGCTAAAGTCATAAGCGCGATAAAAGAAGAGCGAGAATTGAGACACGAGTTAGTCTTAGCCCTAGCTCTTATCAAACACGATCGCTTTGAATGGGCCATTCAAAAGGCGACTGAACTTGGAGTATCAAAGATCATACCACTCATTAGTGAAAGAGTAATGATCAAAGATGATTCAGAAGTGAAGCGTATCAAGCGCTATCAAAAGATCGCTAAAGAAGCAGCTGAGCAGTCTTTACGTCACAGGATACCAGAGATAACATCTTTTATGTCACTTGATGAAGTTGCAAGTCTGCCCGTCAAAAATAAGCTTCTTGCCTATGAAAAAGAAGAAGAAAAGAAACTAGAAGATTATGATGATGATACTCTGATCGTCATCGGTCCTGAAGGTGGCTTCAGTAAGAAAGAATATCAGCTGCTTATGGAGCGCGGATTTTCCAGTATCAGCCTTGGTAAGCGCATCTTACGTGCTGAGACTGCAGCTATCGCTGCTGTATGCATCATAGGAAGAGGGATGGAATGAAAAGATATGCGATGATGGTCTTGGGATGTAAGGTCAATGACTATGAAGCTCATTCTCTCAAAGATCGATTAGATAAAGAATATCAAGAAGTAAAGTTCAATGAAGAAGCTGATATCTATATCATCTTCACTTGTTGTGTGACTAATGTTGCGGAGGCTAAGACGCGTAAGTTCATCCATCGTGTAAAGCGCGAACATCCAGATGCCTATTTGGTGGTCGTAGGGTGTTATGTACAGGCAAGACATGATGCACAAGTGCTCAAGGATATCGATCTTATAGTTGGCTCACAATATAAAGACAAGATCAAAGAATATATCGATCAGGGCATCAAAGCCGATCTTTATAAAGAAGAGATCGATCGTCATTTTGAGACGTTGCCACTTAACACCTACAAAGGGAAGACACGCTCTTTTCTTAAAGTACAGGATGGTTGTGATCAGTATTGTTCATACTGTGTGATACCTTATGCCAGAGGGCATGAAAGAAGTGGTGATATCGATGAGCTCTATCATCAAGCAAAAGTTCTTTCTGAGCACTCTAAAGAGATCGTCTTGACAGGTATCCATACAGGACGATATAAGGATAAAGGTAATAAGTTGTCTGATCTTATTGCACGTCTTGAAAAGATAGAGACGATAGAAACTATACGCTTATCATCGATCGAAGTCACAGAAGTCGATGATGATATCATAAGGCACATCAAAGAGGGCAAACTTGCACCACATCTGCATATCCCACTACAAGCGGGATCCGATACTGTTCTTAAAGATATGCATCGCCCATATACGATCGAAGAATATAAAAGGCGTATCTTCAAGATCAAAGAAGAAGTGCCTGAGATCTTGATCTCTACAGATCTCATCGTTGGCTATCCAACAGAGACTGATGAACTATTTGAAGAGACGCTCGAAAACTTAAAAGACTTACGTTTCAGTTTCATCCATTGTTTTCCTTATGCGAAAAAGAGTGGGACAAAAGCTGCTTTGTTAAAAGATCTTGGCACGGATATAAAAAAAGAGCGTGCTAGAAGAGTGGCTGCCCTTGATGTTAAGATAGCACGCGAGCTACAAGATAGCTATCTGAATAAGACTTTAGAAGTCTTGATCGAAGAAAAGAAAGAAGGATTTAGTTTTGGACATTCTAAAGAATACCTGCCACTATATGTGATGGGTGATCATCCAAGTGGTGATCTTCTTAAAATCAAGGTCATCAAAGTCAAGGATGGTAAGATGATAGGGGAGGTAGAATGATGCTGTTGAGCGAGATATTCAAAGGAGCACCAGCCATCGATATCAAGACATTAGCGATCGATTCTAGAAAAGATATGACTGATGGTATCTTCTTTTGTATCAAAGGTTTTAGAACTGATGGTCACCGTTTCATCAAAGATGCGATCCATAATGGCGCTAAAGCCATAGTCTACCACGATGAGATCGATACTAGTGAGAAAGCTGTCTATATCAAAGTCGATGATGTCATAAAAGTAATGAATCAAGTCATCAAAAAGTTCTATAATGACCCATCAGAGAAGATGGAGATGTATGCTGTGACTGGTACTAATGGTAAGACGACGATCGCTACATTGATCAAAGAACTCATCGATATCGATAAGCCTTGTGGATATATCGGTACTTTAGGGATGGATTATGCGGGCGTGAAGATCGATGCCGATCTGACGACACCAACAGCTATCGAACTGGGATCGCATTTAGAAGATATGGTCCAAAAAGGCGTCAAAGCTTGTGCTGTCGAAGTCTCATCCATCGGCCTTGAACAACACCGGACGGATGCGATCGATTTCGATGTCGCGATCTTTACTAATTTTACTCATGATCATCTTGACTATCATGGCACGATGGAGAACTACTTTAAAGCGAAGAAGAAGCTCTTTGATGATCTGGGTTATGATACGATAGCTATCACTAATGTTGATGATGAAGTAGGTTTAGATATCGTTCAAGATACGAAAGCTAAG
The DNA here is from genome assembly GCA_944326055.1 of uncultured Erysipelotrichaceae bacterium. Classification (GTDB taxonomy): domain Bacteria; phylum Bacillota_I; class Bacilli_A; order Erysipelotrichales; family Erysipelotrichaceae; genus JAHHTG01. Next base: position 15,998 of record CALVCT010000030.1, on the reverse strand, counting down.
GTCATAACTTATGGCATAGAGAATGATGCTGATTATATGGCCAAAGATATCAAGCTTGATGCTGGGTATACTCAATTTGTCTTAGTGCATGCTGATCACAGCTATATGATCAGTACGAATCTTGTGGCAACTTTCAATATCTATAATTTATTAGCTGTCTTAGCAGCTTTAGATCAGATGGGCCACGACTTAGAGCATTTCATCGGTAAACTCAAGACTTTAAAGCCGGTCGCTGGTCGTATGCATAAGATCGATGAAGGTCAGGATTTTACAGTCATCGTCGATTTCGCTCATACGCCTGATGGCTTGCAAAAAGTCTTTGAATATGCACAAAAGATCACTCCATCTTCTAAAAATATCGTCGCTGTCTTTGGCAGTGCTGGTGGACGTGATAGATCTAAACGTAAGACATTCGGAGAGTTAGCAGACTATTATTGTGATAAGATCGTGCTCACAGAAGATGATCCTCGTGATGAAGACCCATACATGATAGCTAAAGAGATAGCTGAAGGTATCAAACGTCATGAGTATATCATCGTTGAATCGCGTGAAGAAGCCATCCATATCGCATTAGACATGCTCAATAGTAAAGACACACTTTTGATCTTAGGCAAGGGTGATGAAGATTTCATCTATCGTGATTTTGGTAAAGAACCCTATGCTGGAGACGATAATATCGCCATACGTTATATACGCAAGATGAAGGAGGAGAAAGATAATGGAACTAGCGAAATATATCGACCACACACAATTGAAGGCTGACGCAAGAAGAGAAGACATCAAAAAGCTATGCAAGGAAGCTAAAGATCACGGTTTTAAGACTGTCTGTATCAATCCATCGTATATCGAACTCGCTAAGGAGCTTTTAGCTGATAGTGATGTAGGTGTCTGTACTGTCATCGGTTTCCCTTTAGGCCAGATGACGACAGAAGCTAAGGTCTATGAAACTAAAGATGCGATCAAAAAAGGCGCTGATGAAATAGATATGGTCCTAAACATCGCTAAGCTTAAAGATCATGAACTAGAGTATGTAAGAGATGAGATAGCTAAAGTCAAAGAAGCTTGTGGTGATCATGTGCTCAAAGTCATCATCGAGACTTGTCTTTTAAGTGACGATGAAAAAAAGGCGGCTTGCGAGTGCATACTTGAGGCTAAGGCAGACTTTGTCAAGACGTCGACAGGTTTCTCGACTCATGGCGCAACATTTGAAGATGTGAAGCTTCTTAAGGAATGTGTTGGCGATAGATGTAAGGTAAAAGCTGCTGGTGGTGTTAGAACCCATGACGACTTCCTTAAGATGATCCAACTTGGAGCTGATCGTATCGGTACCTCTAGCGGCGTCAAATTATTAGAAGGATGAATTACGCGATCATTGCAACATGGCTCATGGCTGAAGAGGGCGTCATAAAGGCTCAGAAGTATTTGAAAGAAGGAAAAAGCGCAAGGGAAGCACTTATCGCACTTGTGCGCACTGTTGAAGATGATGCCCGTCTTCAAAGCGTCGGCTATGGTGGACTTCCCAATGCTGAAGGCGTCGTCGAGCTTGATAGTGCGATCATGGATGGTGATACTCTAGCTTTCGGCGCTGTCGGTGCTATGCAGGATCACGAGAGTCCTATTGCGGTCGCTTCATCTTTGATGGACGAAGAGATCTGTAACATGCTTGTGGGAAAAGGTGCTGACCGATACGCTAGTGCTCATGGTTTTAAAGAAAAGAAGATGCTGACAGATAAGGCGAGAAAACGCTATGAAGAAAAAAGAGAGTCAGCACTTAAAGCTTATGATGGTCACGATACTGTCGGTGCTGTCGTCCTTGACATGAAAGGTTCGATGACGGCTGGCACATCGACTAGCGGGCTTTTCTATAAACACCCTGGCCGTCTTGGCGATTCAGCGATCATCGGCAGCGGTTTTTATGTCGACAGCGAGATAGGTGGAGCGTGTGCTACTGGCGTCGGCGAAGACATCATGAAGGGCATTCTCTCATATGAAGTCGTAAGGTTGATGAAAGAGGGAAAGAGTCCAAGTGATGCGACGCGGATAGCTTTGACTTCCTTTTTAGAACGCTATGAGAAAAAAGGCCATCAAGCACGTGATATCAGTATCGTCGCTCTATCTAAAGATGGAGATATCGGTGCATATACAAATATCGACAGTTTCAGTTTTGTGACAGCTTTTAATGATCGATTAAAGACTTATCGCGTTGTCATTGATGACACTAAAGTAGCGAGATATATTGAAGTTGATGATGTCTTTCGTGCCGATTGGCTCAAAAAAGAAACAAGTTGAACTTGTATCTTTTGCGTCGATGTCGTAAAATAGTCTAGCCTTTAAGGAAAGGGGTGACAAATGATGGCAAAGGTCGTAGTCAAAGAGAACGAAGCTCTCGATGATGCTTTAAGAAGATTCAAGAGACAAGTATCACGTAATGGCACCCTTATGGAGGCACGCAAACGCGAATACTACGTCAAACCAGGCGTCAAACGTAAGCTCAAATCAGAAGCTGCACGTAAAGTGAGAAGAGGAAAATAAGTCGAAACTAGCTTTCGGCTTTTCTTATACCTGTTATATAATATGAAAAGAGGTGAGATATATTGGAATATAGAGCTGTTTTATTAGATCTTGATTATGATGGACTCATGGAGCTCTCGGGCGTTGATGATGCCAATATCAAAGCTTTAGAGAAATTATATGCGACAGCTATCGTCATCCGCGATGATGAGATCAAGATCTTGACAGATAAAGATAGTGTCTATCGACTTTTCGAAAAGCATATCGACAGTTTAGTACACTTGATCAAAAACCACCAACATATCGATATCGAGATACTTAAAAGATCATATGAAGCTGTGAAGAGTGACGATAAAGTATATTATGACGACTTACATCGCAAGATCCTTATCCAGGACTTTAATAATCGGCCGATCAGAGCCAAGACTATCGGGCAGATGCGACTTGTAAAAGCGATAGAAGATGCGACTGTGACGATCGTCGATGGGCCTGCAGGTTCCGGCAAGACTTATCTTGCGGTAGTCATGGCGATCAAAGCTCTAAAGAGCGATAAGATCAAGAAGATCGTTTTGACTAGACCTGTCGTCGAAGCTGGAGAGTCATTAGGCTTTCTTCCTGGTGATCTCAAAGAGAAGGTAGATCCTTATCTAATGCCACTTTACGATGCCTTAGATGAACTGTTAGGACATGAACGCACTGAGACGCTCATCGAAAGAAAGACCATCGAGATAATCCCATTAGCTTATATGCGTGGACGTAGTCTCAACGATGCCTTCATCATCCTTGATGAAGCACAGAATACCACTAGTATGCAGATGTTCATGTTTTTGACGAGACTAGGTCATGATTCGAAGATGGTCATCACTGGCGATCTTTCACAGATCGACCGCATAACGAATAAAAATGACGTCTCTGGACTCAAAGATGCGATAGGTAAGCTTCAAGCATTAGAAGACATCCAGATCGTTTCTCTTAAAGGTGCTGATGTCGTGCGTCATCCACTGGTAAGAGAGATCATCGAACGTTATGACCACTAAAAGATGTCTTTTAGATCATCGTCATCATCGATGGTCGTCTTTATATCTTTAGTCTTACTGAAGGCATCGATCTTGAAAGGGATGCCATTATCACGAATGGCTTGTTTAAGAAAGATATTGATAGCTGTCGTCATGTTCATGCCGAGTTCATTGAACAGTACTTCAGCTCTTTCTTTTACTTTTTCATCCATCCTGATCGTTACATTTACTGTTTTATTTGTCATATACACCTCAGATCTTGAGCTTCAAGCTCTTTTCTAATATTTTGATATCTAGACTATCACCATGATAGTTTTCACCATCAGCTTGATAGACAAATGGCTCTGGACTTTTGATCCTGATCTCTTTTGCCTTGAGTATCTGAAAAAAAGGATCATCAAGATGTTTGCCATCAAGATATTTGATGAGCTTCGGGTAGACTTTATAGAATGGGCATTTAGGTGCTAAAGTCACATCGAGATAGCCATCATCGATCTTGGCTTGTGGTGCAGAATGTTTACCGTTTCCATAATACTCACCATTCATGATCGCACATATGAATTCTTCATCTTCATAGAGCTCACCATCGATCTCTATCCTGAGTTTGGTCGCTTTAGGGATGATGACATTTTTAGCTATCGCTCCGATATAAGCTGGACCTTTAGTGATCAAAGACTTCCGTATAAGATAAGAGGCATCTTCATTGATCTTAGCATCGATGCCGATCGAGAGCGTATTGATGAAACGCGTATCATCAAAACTTCCAAGATCGATCGATCTTGTATCTGCTTTGATAGTTCTATCTAAGATCTCTTTGATATCATAGACCTCTTTATTATCAAAGATGCGATAGAAATCATTGCCTGAACCTGTAGGAATGACCCCTAGCGGCTGTCTTAAGTCCATTCCGTTGATCACTTCGTATAAGGTCCCATCACCACCCATCGAATAGAGGACGACATCTTCTATATCCACATATTCCTTGGCTATTGCCTTTGCGTGTCTTGGATATTGTGTGAGTCTGATCTCATGATCGACACCAAGAGCTAAAAGGACATCTTTGAGATAGCCCATGAGAGCCATATTCTGACCTTTGCCACTGATCTTATTGACGATAAAGATGTGTTTCATTTAGTGATACCTCGACTAAGATGTGCATATTTATCTTCAGCTATCTCAAGATACACATCTTCTTTCCTTGTGCAGTATAACATATTGGCCCACATCGCCCACAACAGATCCATCATCATTTCTGTGATATGGAGCTCGATTCTTTCTTTATGACTGGGCTCTCTTTCAAGATAAGAAAAGATGATCGCGTTTCTTCGATCGATATCATCGATATTATTCTCACTGATAAAAGACATAAGATCAAAGAAGGGGTCATTCATCGCAGCATATTCGTAATCGATGAGATGATCACAGCCGTCTTTGAGCAAGAAGTTACCACTGACTAGATCGTTGTGGCACAAGATGAGCTCATGATCGATCTTCTCATAATCATCAAAGAGATCTTCATATCTTTCATAGTCATATAATCTATGGGTCACTAAGCTTTTAAAATCGAGATATAGTTTTTTTGGATCAAACACATCATTTACTTTGAACCTATGGCCATGAAGTTTCTTGATCAGTGTCACTGCTCTCATATCTTTATCGATATCATGACATTCAGAAAATGTCTTAGCACCGTCTATCCAGCGAGTGATCCTTATGTGTGTCTTTTTGTCATAGTAGATCTCATCGACATCTAGATCGGTCGTCTTGATCAGATCCAAGATCTTTTTTTCATCGTGGACGATGAGATGATGGATATCATCATTCGGAACACGGATAGCAACTTTCATGCCATCGATCGTCGCTTTGTATATCGTATTGGTCAAGCCAAGATTTGTCTTAGTACACTCTATATCTTTGTGATATAATCCTTTAAGTAGATTTGAAAGTTCCATGGTTAGATTATATGATAAAAGAGATATTATTAGCGAGCCACAACGCTCATAAAAAAGAAGAATTCCAGAAGATCCTAAAGCCATATGGTATAAGGGTCATCGGTACAGATGATCTAAATGACATCAGAGAACCTATTGAAGATGGCGATAGCTTCAAGGCTAATGCCTATATCAAAGCCAAGTTCTACCATGATATCTATCATATGCCTGTCATCGCTGATGATAGCGGGATATCGATCGACTATCTTGGTGGCTATCCTGATATCCACAGTGCCCGTTTTTTAGATCATCTTGACTATGAAGAAAAGAATAAGCTCATCACCAAGGTCATGCGCGATATCAAAGATCGTCATGCCTATTACACTTGTGTGATCTGTCTAATCGATGAAGATGTGCATTTTTTTGAAGGCATCTTACACGGCAAGATCGCTGATGTTCCAAGTGGTGATAATGGCTTTGGCTATGATCCTATCTTTATTCCTGAAGGTCAAGACATGACTTTTGCCATGATGGATAGTGATATGAAGAATGCGATCTCACATCGTTCTTTAGCTATCAAAAAACTGGTGGACTATCTTGAAAGATAAGGTCTTAGCTCATATCATCGCCATAGCGATCATCATCTTCAGTTTCGTAAGTGTCATCGATATCTGCGCTTTCAATGAAGCATTCTATGCGTATGAATATGAGAAGAATGATGTAGCGGATATCATAGGCATCGATGATGGAAGTCTTGATGAAGCAACAGACGTACTACTAGGATATATCAAAGGAAGATATGAGACGCTCGATCTTGAAGTGATGATCGATGATGATCAAGTCGAGATGTTCAATGCGAAAGAAAAAGAACACATGGTCGATGTGCGAGATCTCTATACAGCCGTTAGTACCGTGCGTTATATAGCCTTAGTGGTCTTTCTTATCTCGATCATCTATCTATCGATCAAGTATAAAGGTAAGATCTTTAAGCTCTTAGCGAATGCTTATAAGCGAGTCCTTATCGTCTTTGCGTCGATAGTTGCCGCTTTAGCTGTCTTTGCGCTGAGTGACTTTTATCTTTTTTGGACGACATTTCATAGGATCTTCTTCAGTAACGATCTTTGGCTTCTTGATCCTCTGACAGATCGACTCATCATGATGGTCCCCGAGACTTTCTTCTTCGATCTCGTAATGATGATCATCGTCGTCTTTTTGACCATCTTAGTCATCGTCTATCTAGCGATGGCTCACTTTAAAAGAAAGGAGATGATCTGATGTCGATCAATATCGTATTGTATGAACCAGAGATACCCCAGAATACAGGAAATATCATGCGCTCTTGTATGGCTTTTGATTGCAAGTTGCATCTCATCGAGCCTTTAGGTTTCCATCTTGATGAAAGACATCTTAAAAGAGCAGGCATGGATTATGTTAAAGACGTCGATTACCACGTATATAAAGATTACAGCGACTTCTTAGATCAAAACAGCGGAGCATTCATCTATTTTTCGCGTTATGGTCAAAAAGGCTTTGAAGAATGCGTCTTTGATAGAGATGTTGAAGATACTTATCTTATCTTTGGCAAGGAATCAACAGGCATCCCTAAGGCTATCCTTAAGGATCATCTTAGAGATACTTATCGTATCCCGATGGTCAAAGAAGCTAGGAGCTTGAATCTTTCTAATTGTGTAGCGATAGCTATCTATGAATGTCGTCGTCAGTTGGGATTTGATGGCTTATGTGACCAAGAGACGATCAAGGGTGCCGATTGGCTTTTAAGATAGTATAATATTCGTATGGTGTTTAAAAGAGCTCTACTTGTCGTAGCGATCGTTTTTATCTTTGTTTTGTGTTTCACTCATATGAACGATAATTTTGATGTGCTCTCACGTTATCCGTATCAGAATGAAGAAAATCGCGAATTGATCAGAAACAACCTAGATGATGTGGAGATCGAGTATATCATCGAATTTGATATCGCACCTGCTTATTTCATTGAATATGTGACATATGATGGTTTTGATATCTATCATATAGATGAATACAATACGATCAAGGATGCTGATCCAAGTCTCAGTGATAAAGAAGTCGTTGAATTGACTGAAGAGATGATCGCTTTGGATCTCTATGATGAGATCGTAGAGCTAAGTACATGCTACGACGTGAAGATGCTGATGGAGTTTTACGCTGATGATGTTGATGGTACATTAGCTTGTCCTATCGAACTATCTTTGCGTTTAGATGATCAAGTCGGTGTTTATCGATATACACCGGAAGATCTTACTGAAAAAGAGATCTTGGATCAAAAAGTGATATTAAGAAAAGAAGCTATCACAAAACTTGAAGAGATGATGACTAAGATGCAAGATGATATAGGTGATCTAAGTTCATTTATCTTTACTCATTCTTATGTGTCATATGACAAGCAGGCTTCCCTAGATGGCGATGATGTCTGCTCTAGCTATGCAAGTGGTCACTCTGATCATCAATTAGGTCTCGCTTTTGACTATGAAGCGGATGAAGAGATAAGCTCATGGCTTTCTGAACATGCTTATGAGTATGGTTTTGTGAGCGATGGGAAATCTTTTCATCTACGTTATATCGGAGATGGCTCATGATCGGAGTTATGGATTCAGGCTTAGGTGGTCTGCTATTGCTTGAGAGTATCCACAAGAGTCACCAAGATACAGATGTCCTTTTTTATGGTGATATAGAACATATGCCTTATGGCGATAAAAGCGATGAAGAACTAAAAGCTATCTTTGAAAAGATCGTCTTATTTTTTAGAAGACGCCATTGTACAGATCTTATTATTGCTTGTAACACTATGTGTTCAGCTATTGACTTTACAAAGGATTATGGTCTTAGAGTCCATGACATCATAACTAAGACCGTCTCACAAGTCGATGTACCAAATGATAAGAAGATCTTAGTCTTATCTACGACCTATACAAAGATGCGGGGTCGTTATAGAGATGAGCTTGAAAAAAGGGGATATGATGTGCTTTCAGTGTCTTTGCCAAAACTAGCTTTGATGATCGAAAAAGGCGAAGAAAGAAGTGTCGTTATAAAGATGTTGCTCAAGGAACTAGAGGATATAGACAAAGATCAGATAGGAGCTATCGTTCTTGGTTGTACACACTATCCTGTTTACAAAGATTTCTTCAAAGAGTATTATGATGTTCCGGTCTTCGATTCTAGAGATCTAACGTTTTCTATCGAAGATAATAAAGAAGAAGGAGCTATCATCTTGCATACACCAAAGACGAAGATCACAGAGAATTTGATGAAGCACTGCGTGAAAGCGAGCTATCGATATGATTAAGATCGTATTAGTTTCAGACAATCACTTCAACAGCGCTGTCTTGAAGTATATCTTATACAAAGAACAGGATGCAGATATGTATCTGCATTGCGGTGATAGCGAGATGACGATGAAAGAACTCCTTCCTTTCGTCAGTGTCAAAGGAAACAATGACTATGACTACGAGATGCCTAGACAACGCTTCTTTGATGTCTTGGGTCATCGTATCTTGATGCTTCATGGTGATCCCTATGTTTCTTCGATATCTGATCGTGGACTTATCGAGAAGGCAAAAAAAGAAAAGGCTGATGTCGTCTTCTATGGCCATACACATCGCTATGATGATCATACTAGTGAAGGTATTAGGATGATAAATCCTGGATCATGTAATATGAACCGGGATATGACACCGCCATCCTACGCAAAGATCACGATCGATGAGCGCTATATCGATGTACGGCGCATCGATATCGATATCGATGCTTATATGAAGTAGATTTTTGTGGAAATTTCTTGCATATCTATGGAGTATGTGTTACTATACGTCCGTAATAAAAAGGATGTAGAAAGAAGAAGACCACTTCTCACCTGAGTTCCTAAGGAGCTAGGTCATGATGATTGCTACAGAATAGTGATTGTTCAAGTGGGCTTTGACTCACTTTTTATTTTCAATGGAGGTGTTTTTATCACAAACAAGAAACAAGACGATCTCGTCAACGAAAGCATCCGTTTTTCTGAAGTGCTAGTCATTGGACCTAATGGCGACCAATTGGGTGTCATGCCTAAAGACAGAGCTCTTCAAACAGCTTATGACATGGATCTCGATCTGCTCTGTGTCGCACCTAATGCGCGTCCAGCAGTGTGCAAGATATTGGATTATGGTAAATATCGTTTCGAGAGTCAGAAAAAAGCTAAGGAAGCTAAGCGCAATCAGCACGTTACAGAAGTGAAGCCTCTAAGATTGTCACCAGTCATCGACAAGCATGACTTCGATACTAAAGTCAAACAAGCTAGGAAATGGCTTGAGGGTTCGATGAAGGTGAAGATCGATATGCGCTTTAGAGGGCGTCTTATCACAAGACAGGAAGTCGGTATGAAGATCATGAATGAGTTCATCGAAGCTCTTGCTGATCTGTGCGTTATCGAAAAGAAGCCAAGTCTTGAAGGAAACACTGTTTCTTGTGTATTAGCACCAAAGAAGAAATAGGAGGAAGTATCAAATGCCAAAGATGAAGACAAAGAAAACGTTTGCGAAACGCTGCAAAGTAACTGGTACAGGTAAGATCAAACGTCATCATGCGTACACATCGCACTTCGCTGCAAACAAGACGCATAAACAGAAGGTCCAACTACGTGGCTCTGCGATCATGGATCAGACAGATGTCAAACGCGTAAAGGAACTTCTACAAGGTTAAGGAGGGAGAATAGGATATGGCAAGAGTAAAAGGTTCGACTCCAACTAGAAACAGACGTAAGAGAGTCCTGAAGTTAGCTAAAGGTTACTTTGGTTCTAAGCACTTACTATATAGGACAGCTAATGAGCAAGTAATGCGCTCACTGCGTTATGCTTATATCGGCAGAAAGCAGCTCAAAAGAGATATGCGCAAGCTTTGGATCGCTAGGATCAATGCTGCTGCAAGGATGAATGGCTTAAGTTATTCAAGGCTTATGCACGGATTAAAATTAGCTGAAGTCAACATCAATAGAAAGATGCTGTCTGAGATAGCAATCCACGATGCAGATGGATTCAAAGTTATCTGTGAGACAGCTAGTAAAGCACTAGCAAAATAAAAGGAGCTGTGCTCCTTATGGCTCGTTGGTGAAACGGTTAACACATCGCCCTCTCAAGGCGACATTCACGGGTTCGAATCCCGTACGAGTCACCATTTTCTCTAAAAGCCCTCATTTGAAGGGCTTTTAAAATGCTCAAATGTCACTAGAATAGACTGGTTATCAAACTTTAGGTATTGTCATATATACTTCTGATAGCATAGTCTGAAACATGAAGTAGAAAAGGGAGAGATACAAAGCGATAACGATGATGATATAACGCTTTCGCTCATGCTTTCCGATCACCTCATGTTTTTTGATCATCTTATAAACTTTTATTGCGAGCACTAAAAACATGCAGATGAAGATCATAAGAGAGATGATCGCTAAAGGATTAAGATCTCTAAAAGAATCCAATATACTGTAGTTAAAGATAAAATTGACTTCACCAATGAATAAAGTCATCGCTATACCCAAGATAACGATAAGGGTCTCGACTTTCATAGGATGTCCTCCTTTATTCTATCGTAGTGTTTATCACATAAAAAAACAATCTCTCCATGTGCTAAGATATCAAAGGGTAGGGCATGATCAAAATTATTCTAGGAGGCAAATATGGACTATCAGATGATAAACGTGAAGATCATCGATGATTGGTGTGATGATGGATGGGAATGTAGTCAGGCAATAGACCATGAGACTTATATGAGAGCGAAAGAAGGCGACTGGGATGTTCATTTTACAACTTATCGCTATGTGCCTCATGACTGGTTTGGTGATCTTGAAGATAAAAAAGTCTTAGGTCTAGCATCCGGAGGCGGTCAACAGATGCCGATCTTTGCTTCTCAAGGCGCACATTGTACATTGTTTGATATATCAAAGAGGCAATGTGCTAGCGACGACTATGTAGCAAAGCGAGGAGGCTATAAGATCGATATCATAAATGGCGATATGACTAAGAGATTTCCTTTTGCAGATGAGAGCTTTGATCTGGTCTTTCATCCGGTATCTAATTGTTATATAAGGGATGTTTTACCAGTCTTTAAAGAGTGCTATCGTGTTTTGAAGAAAGGTGGAAGGCTCTTAGGTGGCTATACACTAGAAGCAGATTATGCATTAGATGAGAAGAATCAGAAGTTCATCTATAAGATGCCTTTTGATCCATTGAATGACAAAAGACAATACGAAGATTCACTCAAGTATGATTGGGGCATTGCTTTCTCACATACGATCAGTGAGCAGATCGGGTCACAGATCAAAGCAGGATTTAGGATCGCCGATATCTATGACGATCTGGCAAGTGAAGGCATCCTTCATGACTTGAACATCAAGACCTTCATCGCTGTTTTAGCGATCAAAGACTGATATGATAAGATCAATAGATACACTTTCTACACTAGCTAGATATGATCTAGATAGGAAATTCAATCTTGAAAGGTGGAAAGAATATATCGATGCATGGATACCTGGTATCTCAACTAATATCATCGATGATGTAAGGATCTATGATTTTAAAAATGATGTTCTTCCCATCATCAAAGAAGCGATAGATAAAAATGACAGATTCAAAGATATTTCAAGCAGCTTTCAGAACGTTACGTTTGACTTGGACCAAAGGTTCTTGTCGCTCTTTTCTAAAACTTTAGACGTTACTATCGTTTTATATCTAGGACTTTGTAATGGTGCAGGATGGGCACTTGAACATCAAGGTGATCATATGGTCTTGCTTGGCGTTGAAAAGATATTAGAACTATCTTGGGATGATGATGAACATTTGAGAGCTTTGATCTATCATGAACTTGGCCATATCTATCAAGACACTTATGGGGCAAAGATCGATAAAGAGTTCGATATGATCGAAGACAAGTTCTACTGGCTTTTATATACAGAGGGGATAGCGATGTACATTGAACAAGCTCTTATTGGTGATCTTGACTATTTTCATCAAGATCATGCCGGTTATAAAGAGTATCTTGATGGACATCTCAAAGAACTTACTGATGATTTCATCAGCGACGCGAAAGTGGGATCAGATCGATATTTTGGTGATTGGCGTGACTATCATGGTCATGGGGATGCTGGCTATCTTCTTGGAGCTCGTTTTATCAAAGAACTTGCACAGGATCTTTCCTTTGATAAATTGATCGATCTTGATGTAGGTGAAGTCAAGGAATACTTCAGAAGCTTTGCGAGTAAGATGTGAGTTAGAGATGATTCATGACATTTGCAACTACTATTACATATTTGCTATATTATGCACGTTTGGAGGAAATTAAATGAAGAAATTATTAACGGTTTTAGCTATATCAGGGCTTTTATTATTAAGTGCTTGTTCAGATCAAAGCCAGAGCAGCGCAATAAATGACATGGCTTTAACAGATGTCATGGATAAGTTATATGCTGGATTTGCAGAAGACGAGTTACCGATGATGGGTGAACCTACTGTCGTTACGGCTGAGAACGTGAAATGGTATCTTGGACTTGATAGTTTGGATTTCAAAGAGGCATTAGCTCGTGAACCGATGATCTCATCTGTGGCACATTCTGTCGTCTTAGTCCGTTTGAATGATGGACAGGATGCGGAAGCACTAAAAGAGGAGATTCGTAATAGCCTAGATACATACAAATGGATCTGTGTCGGTGTAGAGAAGGATGATCTCATTATTGAAGAGAACGGTAATGTCCTTCTTGTCATGATCGATGGTACAGGCATCGGTGAGAGGATAGTCGAAGCTTTCAAGGGTATCTAATGGTCTTTTCAAGCATCACTTTCATCTTCTATTTTCTAGTCATCGTCATTTCTTTATACGCTATCGCAAAAGGCGCTCTTAGAAATGGCGTTTTACTTTTGTCATCGCTCTTCTTTTATTTCTATGGCGAAGGGAAGATGACCATCATCTTGATAGCGGTCTTGGTCTTTTCCTATTACTACGCAAGATTTATCGAGATACATCACCAGAGGATCTTTTTAGCTTTGGGCCTTGTGATCACTTTTTTACCACTTGTCTATTATAAATACAGCGGCTTCATCTTAGAGAATTTCGGTATCATCTACCGAGTAGCTTTGCCGCTGGGCATCTCTTTTTTCAGCTTCCAGGCTGCAAGCTATATCATCGATGTCTATCGAGCACAAGTCAAAGCTTCAAGGTCGATCTTAAATTATGGTACGTATCTAACTTTTTTCGGTCAGCTCGTTGCCGGTCCCATCGTGCGCTATGAGACGATAGCTAAGGAAGTCGAAAGGGAAAGAAAGATCGATATAGATGAATGTTATTATGGTCTTAGAAGGTTTACGATCGGTTTTGCGAAGAAGTGTATCATCGCTAACACCCTTGGAGCTATCGTATTAGAATTTGAAGGCGTTGATAGTTCTATTATCTATTGGTCGATCGCTATCTTTGAAGTCGTGCAGCTTTATTTCGATTTTAGCGCTTATAGTGACATGGCGATCGGGCTGGGCCTTGTCTTCGGCTTGCATTTTTTAGAGAATTTTGATTATCCACTTTACGCACCTTCGATAAGAGATTTTTGGCGTCGTTGGCATATGAGTCTTGGAACCTGGTTCAAAGATTATGTTTATTTTCCTTTAGGTGGCTCAAGATGCAAGACGTCAAAGCATATCTTCAATCTACTTCTGGTGTGGTTGCTTACTGGACTGTGGCATGGCGCTGCATATAGTTTCATCATTTGGGGACTATATTTTGGGATCTTTATCATCTTAGAGCGCTATACACCACTAAAGAAGATCACAGAGGTACCTATATTAAGAAACATCTATTGTCTTTTTGTTGTTTTCGTTGGATTTGTTTTTTTCAATCATAGTGCAGATCCCTTTGGGTTTATCATAAAGATGTTCACATTCGAAGGGGCGCTATCTAATGAAGCTTTGTACCTTTTAAGTAGCTATCTTCCGATCTTGATCATCTCTTGTATTTTAGCTTCACCACTTTTAAAGAAGATATATGAAAGATTTAAAGATCTTAAGTGGATGCACTATCTTGAAGCTTTAGGTATCATCGTCTTATTTATTGGATCGCTTGCTTATCTTGTGGGAGCGGGATTTGATCCTTTCCTTTATTTTAGGTTTTGATATGTATAAGAAGATAACTTTGTTAATTGTAGTCATTATCGTTTTGTCGATGTCAGTCTTGACCGTCTTTTCAAATAGGACGATCTCATATCTTGAAAGAAGGTATCTAGATACTTTTCCTAAAGTCGATCTAGCTGATCCTGACTTTTATGAAGATCTCGATGATTATCTTAGTGATCATCTCTTTTTTAGGGATGAACTCATCACGCTTCGGAATCTTACCAATCGTTATCTTTTTCATTTCAAAGACAATGATGGTGTTTATTCGAAAGATGGCTATCTTTTCGATATACTGAAGTTTGATGCTGAGTCGGTGAGTGATCTGATCTTAAAGACTAATGAGCTTAAAGATAGCTATTTCTCTGATCGTGAAGTCTATTTTATCGGTATACCACGTAAGAATGACTATAGTGAACTGTATCATCCTTCAGATCTTAGGTTTGATGATATTAGGCAACTGCTCATAGATGGTCTAGATATGCCTTTGATCGATATCAGTGGTCTCTTATCCCTTGATTCTTACTATCATACTGATATCCATTGGCGACAAGATAAACTAAAGGATGTTGCTAGATATATCGTTGAAGCTATCGGCGATATTTATGTGCCTGTCACAACTGAAGCAAGGGAGGTCTATCCTTTCTATGGTTCACTTTTTTCTAAGTCGTTCTATGATGTAAATCCTGATATATTATATTATCTTGAAGGCGACTTTAACGGTGTCAGAGTCTATGATCTTGAAAAAGACAGTGAAGTGCCTGTCTATGATAAAGAAGCTACCACTCATCCAGATCTTTACGATATCTATCTTGACGGACCAAGTGCATATCTTAGGATAGAGAACGAAGATGCTAAGATCGATCAGAGGCTCATCGTCTTTCGTGATTCTTTCGCTTCTTCTTTATTGCCACTTCTCATCGATTCATATTCTAGGATCGACGTGATCGATCTTCGCTATTTTGATGCAAGTTTGATCGAAAGTTTAGATTTAGACGATAAAGCCAAAGTTTTGTTTATCTATGGTAGTGAATTCATTGATCAAAGCGGAGCTCTTAGATAAGAAAGTAAGTATAAAAGAGTGATATCGTGATCAATATTCATAAAAACTATAGGGTACCGATAAAGATATTAAAAAGCGATCGATCTTAGATATGTCGACCATCGATGAGCAGGCTATTGGATCATGTCTGGTCGACTTAGTTGATTGACAAGGCTTTAGCTATACTCCATAATTAATAAAAGGAGTTATTTTATGGAAAGAAATAAAGTCGATGCCTATATGGCAACTAATCAGAAATACTATCCTGAAGATAAGCTTTTGTTTATTAGAGATAGCCTCGATATGATGGATGATGACCGTTTTATCGTCGTCTTGT
>CALVCT010000029.1 GCA_944326055.1 uncultured Erysipelotrichaceae bacterium | reverse complement strand
ATGTTTTATTTTCTAATTTAGCTTGTCCTCTTATAGCTTTTTCTAGATCTTCATCAACTCTAAAAGATAATGTAGCCATATGTTTTACCTCCTGTATTACTTTGTAATATAATTGTACAATCATTGTGTTTGTTTATCAATACTTCACCACTTGCGTATAGTTGGATAACTTAATCCTGTATCGTCTTTGCGCTGTTTCTTAGTGTCAGATGGATGAGATAGTCGCCATTCTATTATTCTATTTTCTGCTGTGCCAGACCCTAAAGAGCGGCAGTTGCTCATTACTGGGCCTTATAACTGTCACAATGGAATTATAAACAAGATCACTTATATTATAAGCAAGATCTATATGTATGCTTTCATCCATATGATAATGTGAGTATCGCCTTTTTTGGTCTATCTTAGCACCTCGTAGTATGGTCAAGTGGACCATAAGACCAAGAAAGCCTTACGCCGCAAGCGGCAGGGAATCAGAACCTAAGTTGAGTAAAGATAAAGTCCTGTGCCACTAAAGACAAGATATATAGGAGAAGGAGACCCAACATGGTCAGCCTTCAAAAATCCACAAAGACCAAGTATCTTGTTCCTTTTATTCCATGTCAATAATTATAGTGTGTTAGAATCATTACTAGAGTAAGACTTAAATATACCTAGATCATATATGATCTTGATCAGTGTTTGGAGGTTACGTGATGATAGGGTTAAAACGAGGGTCAGTAAAGCTATATGCGCATGAAAAAGAATGGGAAATAGAAGCTCAAAATACGATCTCTCGTTTAAAGCAGATATTAGGCGATGTCATAAAAGACATCCAACATGTGGGAAGCACTTCTATACTTTCTATCAAAGCCAAACCAATAATCGATATTGCGTTAGCTGTTGATGACTTTGATGAGATACTCGATTTTGAAAAAGAGTTAAAAGATGCTGGCTTTTACTATCGTCCCAATGCACAAGCGACCATCAAAGATCAGCTATTATTTGCATGTGGTAATTTTTATGAAGGTACAGGAGATCTACAAACACATTTCATCCATGTCGTCCATACAAATAGTATGGACTGGATAAATTACATCAACTTCAGAGATTATCTAAACAGCACACCTAAAGTCGCAAAAGAATATGAAGAGCTAAAAGTAGCACTTGCCATGCAAGTTCCTTATGATACTGGAAGAGAAATGTATCTCAAAGGAAAACACGACTTTATAACGTATACTTTGAGAAAAGCTCTTGTAAGATCCTATCTTAAAAAAACAGTCAATATTAGAATTGATAGACCCATTGGAAGCCATCACCCTAAATATCACGATCTCATCTATCCTATCAATTACGGGTTTATACCAAATGTATTCAGTAGCGACAATAAAGAGTTGGATGTGTATCTACTTGGTGTCGATGTTCCGGTTACAGAATACACAGCCTGTATCATTGGAATAGTCCATCGTCATAACGATGTAGAAGATAAACTGATCGCTGCACCTGAAGGGTCGTATTTTGATGAAGACCAAGTTTTAAAAGCAATCCAGTTTCAAGAACAGTATTATGAAAGTGAGATAGAGATGATCGACCAATATCAAAATGAAGACATTAGGTCTTGATCACGCTATGATCAAATAAGCAGATTATCACTATCAACAGGCTCTTAGTCATCATTCGATAGGTACGGCAAATTTAGTAAAATAGACAATAATGACACCTTTAAATTAACCTATTTCAATCTATTTAAGTAACTAATATTCTTCTTTATAACTATAAGAGAAAGAAAGCATTACGCTGCAAGTGACGGGGATTAGGCCATAAGTCAATCAAAACAAATCGCTGTATGATCCTGTTCGGGTAAGATACAAAATTAGCTCATCCTCATCTACTTCGTAAATTAGATTTAATAGATCTATATGATTTTGATCATTAACCCACAAAATTCCACACTTAATTTAATAGAGCCGTTTTTAATAACTAAGATCTTTAATCTATACCGTAGTAATCACTCAATAAGATATCTTGGCTATATTCAAAGATCTCATTGATCTTCTTTGATATATCTTGATAGATATCTAAATGATCTTCAGGAACTGTATCTTGACTACTATCATAATAGAACTCTTCACATAAGAAAGAGCGATCAAAGAAGGGGATGAAACGCAATGCATCGCTATCGAAAGCGTCGTTTCCTACTTTATATGCATCCTGATCGTTTAGATCAAAGAGGTTGGCGATCGTTGGATAGATATCGAAAGTGCTAGTGATAGCTTTATGAAGACCACTTTTAAGATCACTACTATATATGAGCATCGGTACTTTATAGACTTCATATGTCTCTGTGTCACCTAAGATCTCTGCTTTTGCTTGATCAGAAGTTATGCCATAAGGGTAATGATCAGCAAACATATAGATGACTGTATCTTCAAGTACGCCTCTATTTTCAAGACCCTCTAATAACACTTCTATTCCTCGATCTAAAGACATCTGGGCAGCTAGATAATACTTGGCTTCTTCACTATAGTCAGTAAATCTTTCATCCGCATCGACGATCTCATAATACTCTTTAAGTTCTGTGCGTCCACTGTTGTATGACATATGACCAGAAGCTGTGATCACGAAGTCAAAGAAAGGCTCATCATAGTCTGTGTTCTTCAGCACTGCCTCAAATAGATCTTCATCTAAGATCCAGTTTGCTGCTTCTCTATATCCTTCCCATCTTTCAAGCTCTAACTTATCCATATCAAAGAAAGTATCAAAGCCAAATGATTCATGCATGCTTTCACGATTATAGAAATTGCCTGTATAAGAATGATAGGAATTTACTGTATAGCCTTTCTCTTTGAAGAGATTTGCCAAGGCATAGGGATAAGCATTGAGATTGAAAGTGTATGAAGTCGTTCCGTTATTGATACTTGGAAGCATGCCAGTCTCAGAGATGAATTCACTGTCACCTGTAGCTACTTCATATATCGGTGCATAATGTCTATCAAAATAATATCCCTCACTCTTTAATTTATAGAGTGTCGGTGTCAGTTCTTCATCTATAGCACTCTCATCAAAAGACTCACATAAGATAAGGATGAGATTCTTGCCATCTAAAAGGCCTGTATATGCATTATCTTCTCTTTTAGAATATCTTTCGACAAAATCATCGACTTGCGCTTTTTCTTCTTCTGTGAGCTCTGTATCAGCACTAGTGAAAGTCATCATGATGTCTTTGATATTGTATTCAAAGATACCAAAATGATCCATGAACTTATAGCGGTTCTGCATGACTTCATGTAGATAATAATCCTTGTCCCAAGAGTGATCTATGAGGTAATCCTGACGAAGCAGTTCAACATGCAATAGATCTAAAGCTATCCCTAAAACGACACACAAGACAGCGAAAAGATAGCGTATCTTGCGCTCGATCTTAAAGACATCTCCTTTGTGTATGACGTACGTGATGATGACGATAGCGACAGGTATCAAAAAGAGCAGCTGATCTACCTTTAATCCACTAAATATCGTGTCTTTAACTTCACCTAGCTCTGAAGCTAAAGAGAGCTTACGATAAGAGAAGAGATTGCTGAAGAAGACAAAATGTACACTTTGAGCAAAAGAATAGATACTGAAATATAGTATCGTAAGAAGTTCGATGATAAAGCGTCCTTTTCTTTTGAACATAAGTAAGACACCAGTTAGAATGAGAAGATGATAGCTATCAAAAAGGGTGGCTTGTTTTGTAATGTAGTCCATCCCGATATTGAAGCGCAAGAAGAACTCACATAATAAGATGGCTACCCAAACTAGCAATATATCATGATATTCCTTTATGAGTCCTTTGATCACTTTCATAATATACCCAAATGCTCAAGCAAGATCTTGAGACCCATCAATATAAGTATCAGACCACCTGCCAGCTCTGCTTTTGATTTAAATTTCGCACCAAAGAAATGACCGATATAGACACCAAAAAAGGCGATGATAAAAGTGATGATAGCGATCGAGCTTGCTGCTAGGATGATATCTGTCTTCAAAAAAGCGAAAGTGATACCGACGACCAAAGCATCGATCGAAGTCGCTAGACCCATGACCAGCTGTTCTTTGAGATTCAGATGATACTCTTCATCACTGTCTTCTTCATCCTTACTCAAAGCTTCTTTGATCATATTGAGACCGATCATCCCTAATAAGATGAAAGCGATCCAGTGATCAAAGGCGGTGATATATCTTTCTAATTGTGCACCTAAAAGATAACCAACGACTGGCATCAGACCTTGAAACAGACCATATGTCAAAGCAATGATCGTCGCATGTCCTATTTTGAGCTTTCTGAGTTTCAGTCCTTGACAGATACTTACCGCAAAAGCATCCATCGCTAAGCCCAGGGCAATAAAAAAGATCGTGATCATTTAAGATCACTCCTTTTTAAAGAAGCTTCTTTAGAAAATCCTTCAGGATAGCGCTTTTTGAGTTTTTCGATATTCATAGTCGCGATATCCTCAAGATCAAGTCCTAGTGTACTTGCTAGATATGCTATATACCAAAGGACATCTCCTAGCTCTTTTTTCAATTCTTCTTTATCTAGGTCATGTCCATGACCATAATATTTCTTGATATGATCGATGACTTCTCCACTTTCACCACCAAGTCCTAAAGCACCTATCACCAACATCTTGTCTTTATCGAATCTCGCTGCCGTAGCTTGTGTAAGTTTTTGATATTCATCAAATCGCATGACAAGATTATAGCAGAAAGTGTATTATTGTAATATGCTTTTTAAACTCAAAGCTCTTATCATAAAGATGCTTGCAAGTAAAGATGAGATCAAAGGTCTTTCGATCTATGACGAGATAAAAGAGGGGGATAGTGTCTATGCCAAGATGCCTCTTAGAAAAGGGGAACTCAAGAAGATAGCTAAAGATCATCAGATCAGACCATATGTCGTCTTGAAGAAGAAGCGCTATAGCTTCATCGGCTTTCAATGTTCGAGCACCTTCATTCCTAAAGGACCGCATTATCTATATCATAAGATCAGATATTCGATCGAAGACAAAGACAGCTATATCAATCTCTCAAAGATCTATGAAGTTCCGATACTCAATATCAGAAGCTACTTCAAACACATCAAAGCTCAAGATCTAGCCATCATCAATAAGAAACTAGATATGGTCAATAAACGTTCTTTTGTGAGTGATCTGCGCTTTGAAGATATCGACAGCTCGCCAAGCATCGGCGATGTGATCAAGATCGGAAAGAATACCTATTATGTCTATCGCGTCTATGCCTATGATCTCAATATCATCAAGACCGTCAATTATCGACCAAGACACTACTTCGATCTCAAAAACAACTTCTTTCTTGATTTAGACGATATGCGTTCGATCAAAAGGCCACAAAGAATAGAATATGTCGGTATGTATGGACAGGGCTTCAATCAGATGATCGATGAAGTCTTAAAGACTTATAAGATACCTAAGCGTTTTGTCTAAAGACGACGCTTTTTCTTTATTCAAAAAACTGCCCTAGACTTCTAAGACAGTTTGATCATATCTATATCATAATCTATCGACATAGAGAGCTCTTATCGCATTGAGGACTGCAATGACCATAACGCCGACATCAGCGAAGATCGCAAGCCACATATTGGCGATACCAAAGGCTCCTAGTAAAAGACAGATAAGTTTGACACCGATCGCAAAGATGATGTTCTCATAGACGATACCGAGACATTTTCTAGCTATCTTGATCGCTTTACTGATCTTTAAAGGATCATCATCCATAAGGACGACATCTGCTGCTTCAATAGCCGCATCAGAACCCATAGCTCCCATGGCGATACCGATATCAGCTCGCGTTAGTACAGGCGCATCATTTATACCATCCCCAACAAAAACCAATGTATCTTTTGGATCTTTCTTAGTAAGTAGTTCTTCGACTTTGTCGACTTTTTCTTGTGGCAAAAGCTCGGTATAAACTTCATCGATCCCTAACTCATTAGCGACATACTCGCCAACTTCTTTTTTGTCCCCCGTCAACATGATCGTCTTTTTGACACCGATCTCCTTAAGCGTCATGATCGCTTCCTTGGCGTGATCCTTGTCGACATCAGCGATGACGATATGACCTGCATATTCTCTATCGATAGCTACATGGATGATCGTTCCTATCATATGACAATCGTGATATGAGACACCTAGACTAGACATAAGCTTGTCATTTCCGACAGCCACTTCTTTGTCATCTACTTTAGCGATGATGCCATTGCCACTGACTTCTTTGATATCTTTGACTCGATCAAGATCGAGCTTCTTGCCATAGGCCTTGATGATACTTTTAGCGATAGGGTGGCTAGAAGCACTTTCTGCCAGTGCCGCATATGCGAGCAGCTTTTCGTTCTCTAAGACATTGTGGTGGATACCTTTGACTTCAAAGACACCTTTAGTAAGTGTACCAGTCTTATCAAAGACGACAATCTTAGTCTTTGATAGTGCTTCTAAGTAGTTAGAGCCTTTGACTAAGACACCGGCTCTACTGGCACCACCGATACCTCCAAAGAAAGAAAGTGGAATACTTATGACTAGAGCACATGGGCATGAGATGACAAGGAAAGTCAAAGCTCGATATACCCAATCATCAAAAGTCATCTCACCGCTTGTGATCAAGATAAATAGTGGTGGCAATATGGCTAGTGCTAGAGCACTGAGGCAAACTGCTGGTGTATAGATCTTTGCAAAGCGAGCGATGAAATCCTCTGATCGTGCTTTACGGTTACTAGCGTTTTCAACAAGATCTAAGATCTTAGAGACTGTGGATTCACCAAACTCTTTTATCGTCTTGATCTTGAGAAGTCCTGTCATATTGATACAACCACTGATGACCTCATCATCCAAAGACACATCTCTCGGTAAGCTCTCACCCGTCAAAGCACTAGTATCAAGGGAAGATGATCCTTCGATGACGATACCATCAAGCGGGATCTTTTCACCAGGTCTAACGATGATGATACTACCGACTCCTACTTCATCTGGATCGACTTCTATGATCTCGCCATCTCTTTCGATATTGGCGTGATCAGGTCTGATATCCATCAAAGCACTGATATTTTTACGGCTCTTTGAAATGGCATAGCTTTGGAACCACTCTCCGATCTGATAAAAGATCATGACAGCTATCGCTTCAAGATAATCGCCACTGCCATCTGTTATCGCAAGCACAAAAGCTCCAACTGTCGCAATAGCCATTAAGAAGTTCTCATCAAAAACTTGGCCTTTGATGATGCCTTTGAAAGCTTTAGATAAGATATCATAGCCTATATAAAAGTAGACTGCTAGATAAAGAGCTAGTCTCAATAAGCCCTCTGTCTTGATCGTAAGAAGCAAGATCGTCGCTATAAGCGAGATGATGATCCTTACGAGCATCTTTTTTTGTTTCTTATTCATAACTAATAGAAGATCTCACATTCATCTTCTACGACTTTGCAATTATCATATACTCTAGACATGACTTCTTTTGGATCATAACCTTCTTTGAACTCTACGATCATCTTGAGCGTCATGAAATTGACGACTGCATCTTTGACACCTTCAGTCTTCTTGGCAGCTTCCTCCATCTTATTAGCGCAGTTTGCGCAATCGACATCGATCTTGTAGGTCTTTTTCATATACATTTCCTCCGTACAACTATCATTATATGCATATATGTGCATATGTCAATATAAATATCTCTCTTATCGATATCTTTAATCAAACTTGACAGATATCTTATAATATAGATATGCAAACAGATATCCAGAAGATAAAAGACGAGCTTATAAGCACAGATAAACTCGATGATATTACGACTTTTTTTAAAACGATGGGTGACAATACCAGACTCTATATCCTCATGGCTCTCAACCATCACGAGCTTTGTGTCAGCGATCTAACTTATATCCTTGGTCTATCGCAATCAGCTATATCACATGCTTTAGGTTCTCTAAGAGCTCAAAAGCTCGTCAAGACAAGAAGGGAAGGAAAGACTATCTATTACTCACTCGATGATGATCATGTCACGACGATCTTAGACATGGCTTTGACACATATCGATGAAAGATAGAGAGCTTCTGATCTAGATCAGTAAAATAAAAGACGATGATCGATATATCGTCTTTTTCTTTTACCATTTACTAATTATAGGTGCTACCATCATAGATCATCTTCGATCGCACTGCTCTTTGCATAAGCACTGGATCTAGCTTCAAAGAAATCTGTCTTGATGAGATTGGCGTTTGAATACATCGAGACCCAAGCCATCGTCTCTGGTTCTTTATCATAGCCATCATAGAGTGGTCCAAAACCTAGTGAAGTGCTTCGAAGGTTACCAAGATACTTGATATAGTCTTTGACCATCTCGATCGTCAATCCCTCGATCTCGTTGCCGATGACATATTCACCCCAAGCCATCTCTTCTTTGACGCCTTGTAAGATCATCTCTTTATACTCTTCGATAAGTTCTGGTGTAAATAGCTCTGGTTCTTCTTTTTGTAGTTCTAGGATGATCGACCTGAATAACCATAGATGGGTATTCTCATCACGATTGATATAGCGTATCTCTTGAACAGAGCCAGGCATCTTGCCCATCCTGCCAAGATTATAGAAAAACATGAAACCACTATAGAAGTAGATGCCCTCCAAGATATAATTGGCCATCATCGTTCGCATGAGATTGTGTGCATCTGGCTCTAATTTGAATTCATTGTAACGGTCGCCGATAAACTTATTGCGTGCTAAGAGCCTTGGATCATCTTTCCATTGATAGAGGATGTCACTTCGCTCTTCTGGTGAACAGATCGTATCTAACATATAGCTATAGCTCTGTGAGTGGATGGCTTCTTGATAAGCTTGGATCGTGAGGCAAAGATTGACCTCATTGGCAGTGATGTAGTCACCAACATTTGGAAGATTAGCCGTCTGAAGCGAGTCAAGAAAGATAAGGAAGGACAAAGTCTTATCATAAGCTGTCTTCTCTGCCTTTGATAGATGACGATAGTCTTTGACATCTTGATTCATATTGACTTCTTCAGGGATCCAGAAGTTGTTCATGGCTTGACGGTACCAATCAGAGACCCAGCTATACTTCATATTATTGAAGTCATTGAGGTTTGTGGTGTTGCCGTTGATCATCCTTCTTTTTGATAGTTCGATGTCGCCATTCTCATTGAATAGGCCTTTTTCTTTAAGTTTTTCCATAAGCTTCCTTTCTATGATGCGCATGATTCACATTCTTCAACTTCAAGCGATTTACTACGAACATAGTATATCGTCTTGACGCCATTCTCATAAGCCTCGATATAAAGTCTTAAGATCTGGCGCATCGTAAAGTCATTAGTGATATATAGATTGACTGATTGTGCTTGATCGATATGTCTTTGTCTAATGCCGGCTGATCTGACCACCCAGGTCTGATCGATGAGATGGGCATTCTTATAGAGCCAAAACGTCTTTGCATCAAGATCAGGTGCGACACGAGCGATCATACTGCCTTTCTTTTCTTCATAGAAGAATTTATTCATGATAGGATCGACACCAGCTGTCGTACCCGCTATGATCGAGGTCGAACTTGTTGGCGCTATCGCTAATAACCAGGCATTACGAAGTCCATTATCATGGACTTCCTTAGCTAGCTCTTGCCATCTTGTATCTTCATAGCCACGTTTTTTAAAGTATGCGCCTGTATCCCAATCAGAACCCACAAAATCACGATAGCGACCTTTCTCTTTAGCTAGATCTTTACTAGCCTCGATCGTAAAGTATGCGATGTCTTCAAAGACGCGATCTACAAATGTTAAGTGTTCTTCTGATTCAAAGTTGATACCATTTTTCACTAACATATGATGATAACCACTGACACCAAGGCCAATAGGACGATAACGTTGATTGGTGATCTTAGCGAATTCGATAGGATAGAAGTTGAGATCGATCACATTATCTAATGTCCTTGTGACGACTCTGATGACTTCTCTTAGATGATCCTTATCATTCACATCAAGATTACCTAAAGAAAGACTAGCTAGATTACAGACGACGAAGTCACCAGCTTTATACCTTTGAGTGATGACTTTTTCACCATCTACATCGACGACTTCTTCATCTTCGACACTGAAGGGCTTCATATTTTGAGCGATCTCTGTACAGAGGTTACTACAATAGATGATACCTTTATGGCTGTTTGGATTAGCGCGATTGACGATATCGCGATTGAATGTGAATGGCGTGCCTGTCTCGACTTGTGATTTAAGGATGAGACGCACTAGATCTTTTAAGACCATCTCACGCTTAGAGATCCGACTATCATTTACACAATCAAAATATCTCTCTTCCCACTCTTTGCCATAGTAGTCTTCAAGATGATAGCCCTTGACCTTATGGATCTCATGAGGACACATAAGATACCACTTCGCATCAAGATCTTCTTTACACATCTTCCAAAAGAGATCTGGATAGCAGACAGCTGGAAAGACATCGTGTGCTTTCATACGATCATCGCCATTATTAGTACGAAGATTCAAGAATTCCGGCAGATCTTTGTGCCAAGCATCAAGATAGACAGCGACAGCTCCAGCTCTGACACCAAGCTGATCGACAGCCACTGCTGTATCATTGACGAGCTTGATCCAGCGTATGACACCACCAGCAGCCCCTTTAAAACCACGGATATCTGAACCATTAGCTCTTACTTTTCCAAAGTATAAGCCCATACCGCCGCCATATTTTGAGACTTCAGCGAAATTATCGATACTCTTGTAGATATTCTTAAGAGTATCATCGACTGTATCGATAAAACATGATGATAACTGATGATATGGCTTTCTGGCGTTGGCCATCGTTGGTGTTGCCATCGTCACTTCAAGTCTAGATAAGATATCATAGAGTTCTCTAACTCTAGTGAGCCTGTCGCTCTCATTCATCATAAGATGGAGTGCGATACCTAAAAACATCTCTTGTGGCGTCTCTAAGACATGATGATCATGGTCGATCATTAGATAACGCTTGGCCACAAGATCAAGTCCACTGTAAGTGAAGAGGTGATCTCTAAGATCATCGATAAAACCAGCAGCTTCATCAAGTTCTTCATCACTATAGTGCTCTAAGATATATCTGCCATAATATCCTTCATCTGTAAGATAGTGGACTTTACCCGCAAAGTCCTTGATATCAAGTTTTGCCATCCGAGCCTTGATATCATCATGTAGTTTATAGCTAAGAAAATAAGCTGCGATATATTCCCACTTAGGAGCTTCTTTTGAGATGAGTTCGACGCTTGCTTTGATGAGCATCTTCAATCTGTCTTCTTTTGACATATCTTCTTTATAGAAAGATCTGAACTTTACAAGTAAGTTCTTTAGATCATACTCTTCATCTCTGAAAGTCTTCTCTACCTCGATAAAAGTAGTTCTCAGATCTTCATTTTGTAACATCTCACATAATTCACTTATGACTTGGCGATCTTCAAAGCGCTTTTGACGATACAAGATATAGTTCTTCGCTACCTGATAGAGTTGTCTTTCCATCAGTTTCTCTTCAACTAAGTCTTGGATCTTCTCGACTGATCTTAGTGATATATCTTTCGATAACAAGCCATCGATATCCAAAGCGATATCATCTATCGCTCTTTCATCGACTTCTTTTTTCGTACTGATAAAAGCTTTACGCATTGCGTTTTTGATCTTATCTAGATCATAAGATTCTCTTTTTCCATCTCTTTTTATGATATCCATATTTACCTCTCGCAGGAAAGTATAAAGCTTTTTAGTTGACTATTCAACTAATATACTGATGTCTTTGATCACGTTCACGATCTCTGTTTCTAGATACTCAACTCTTATGCGATCAGCAACATCTAAGAACCCCAAGATATCTTCATTAGTATCATTGACTTCAACTTTATATCTAAGGCCATCGCTATCTGTGATATAGACTTTAGTCACACCCTCACTTACGATGAAGCGTATATCTTCAACTGTCGTATCCTTTACTTTCAAGGCTTCGCTTTCTGTCATATCAAGGTCACTTTCACTGATGAACTCAGCCTTCAAGGTCTCTAGACCCTCATCGATCGACACAGAGACGACCTTTTGATAATCTGTCGCATCGACCATAGCATACATCTTGATAAGACCAGCTTCATCCTTTAGTGACATGAGATATACAGGATTTCCTGAGACATTGACTAGAAGTGGGAAAGTGGCACTATAACCATAGTCGCTCACATGACCTTCAGCAGAGCGCATAGCTGATGTCTCATCAGCACCAGGTGAAGCTATCTCATAGGCTTCATGTGTCCTTAGGTTGACAAGCGCAAAGCCAAGATTAGCTCTATCACTGTTGACACTAGTTAAACCTGTATAGATAAAGATGTCACCATCCTTTTCTAAATAGTTATAACCATCACTTGGTAGATAGACATCTCTTTGACCAAAGATCGAATTGATAAAACCATCTTGTAAAGAACCATAATCCACTAATTCCTCTGTGACTAGTGATTCAGGATAGATCCTATCGACCCATTTTGGTGCATCTAAAGGATCATCGTATTTGATCGAATCACCTGTAATAGGATCAAAGAGTACGACACCAGAGACTTTCTTCATCGTCTCTGTGCCTTTATATGTATAAGTCGTACAGACATACCACGGTCTACCATCATCATCGATCTCAAATGATGGTGAACCAAAGATCTCTGTTGGATAACTAAGTTGTAATTTACGCATCAGATTCTCATTGAACATACCAGATGGTACATAACGCATCCCATCTAATCCAAGATCTTCAAGTTTGACAAGCTCTGCTTCACCAGTCGTCGAATTGACCAAGATGTATGCAGGAATACCTTCGTCACGATTCATGAAATACTTGAGCATATCTGCATACTCCAGCGGTGTGACACGATAGACGCTATCACGATATGAGATCTGTGTATATTCATCAGACACTGTGAATTGCGAGACTAGCTCAGGCATCTGACCCATGACTCTATCACCTAAGACTTCAGAAGAAGCACGATCGATGACGGCTGTCTTAGAGAAGTCGACTTCTTCGATCATATCG
This sequence comes from uncultured Erysipelotrichaceae bacterium, assembly GCA_944326055.1. GTDB lineage: Bacteria > Bacillota_I > Bacilli_A > Erysipelotrichales > Erysipelotrichaceae > JAHHTG01. The sequence goes on along the minus strand of CALVCT010000029.1, from coordinate 5,605 downwards.
AATTCTGTATCTTCTACTACGATCCTGCTCGCATACTCTTTCGCGTTGAAGAAGGGCGCTGAGATGAGCATACTACCAAACATATAGATAAGGACGATAGCTACTAGACCACCGATGACTCTATTGATATTGCGATAAGTCTTATTATCGACCAATAGATAGTGATAAGCTAAATAACTAGCGATGAAAAGATAGCCAGCTATGATTATCACATAGACAAAGAAGGAAGCAGACTTGATATTGAATGCTGGATGGGCAAGATAAAGAAAAGCTAAGATAAAGACAAGCCCCAGAACCATAAATACCAGTAGTGGTCTGATATCCTTAGTCACAGCTTTTTTTCCTTTAATAAATTTAAAGTTGTCAAATTTCATATGTATCTCCTATCTCTAGGATGATGATAGCATAAGAAGATGATCGATAGATGACAATAAGATAAGTAATGACATATACCAATGAATAAAAGTTTGGATATGAGATCTTAGTGCATAGATATCTTTATAAAACCTTTCTCTTCATCTTTCTCTAAGGCATGATCGACGACTAATACTAATTTCTTGTCTTAGGCGATGAGGTCATATATCTTCTTTTTTGATGATCTATCGATATTAGAAAGACTTTCATCACTGATGACGATATCTCTATCTCTTAAGATAGCTCTAGCAAGCACTATCTTTTGTCTTTGACCACCGGAAAGATTGCCCCCCACCGTCAGCGATGACCATGTCAAGATCGATATCATCAAGACCTAATGCATCAAGAACATTTCGTGATCGCTCATCATCGATCTTCTCACCCAATCTTAGATTATCACGAACAGTAGTGTTGAAGATATGTGACATATGAGTTACGTAAGCGATATGTTCTTTTATCGATCTATCATCATACCTCTCAGCATCGACACCATTTATCAAATAAGCGCCTTTACTTGACTTTAGTTTCCGCATTATCAACTTTAATAGCGTCGATTTGCCTGTTCCATTGTCACCACAGATCAAATACTTGTTTGGCGCTAAGAATCTTACTGATTTATCTTTTATAACCTCGATCTCACCATATGCAAAATCGATATCATTGAAGTAGATCTCTTCGATCTTTGGACACTTTTCTTTTTTGGTCTCATCCACCTTATGATATCTCAGTTTATCTTCTAGATCAGAAAGCGAATCCATCTCCATGATCGTCTGTGAGATCGAAGCTAAAGAACTATAGAACTGCCCATTAAGATTTCCTATAGATAAAACGACACCTGGAGAAATATAACCAAAAACAGCTAATATTGCACTTATAAAGAAACTACCAAACTGAGCTAACATATTGACAAAGCTGATCATTAGATCGATCACACTCATCTTCTGTGTGTAGATATACTTACTATTCTCGATATCTTTGGCTGCTTCATCTAATCTTGAATAAAACGAATCGAGCAAACATAGATCGCTATAATCATCTCTTCCAGCGATCTGGTCTTTTATCTTATGCAGATACATTTCCTTTGATCTAGATAGATATTCAGTATATCTCTTGGTTTTGTTTTCAAAGATCTTTGGGAAATGATACATGATGAAAAAGAAGAAGATCGAAAAGATACCTATATAAATACTATATAGCAATAAAGCTAAAAAAGATAAAATAGCCATCTCGATATAATAGATCAATACAAAATGATTGACCAAAACTCGATCTTCAACAAGATCACAATCATTAGTAAGATTTGATAGATAGACGTTTGTGGATGATCTTGAAAACTCAATATCATCCATCTCTGTCATCTTTCTACCTATATTATTTTTGATCATCACATTGACGCGTTTGATCGTCTTAGCTTGAAAAATGGTAGAAAAAAGATCGAATAGTCGTGCTAGCGTCATCAAAAGGATATCGATAATGATATAGATAAGACATGAAGTCAGATCTTTATTGATGATACTATTTAGGATATTAGTCTGTACGATAAAGGCGACGACAGTTCCAAGCACACTTAAAGTGATCATCAATATCGTCGTGAAGTATTCAGGCTTTGCATTACTAAAATAGTTACGATACGATCTGATCATCTATGTTTTCTCCTATTGGACGAAAAGAATAACTGTTAGGTAACGATGCATAGCACAATGGCATTACATCATCTATATCCAACACCTGTAGACTAATACTTTTGACATAATTTTCGTGTTTTTCGATCTGCTCCTTTTTTTCTTCATCTAGATCCAATAGATCAAGTTCCATATCTTTGCCAAGTGGTGACACGGGATGTATATGTAAGAATATTCTTTTGTCTTTATCAAAGATCTGTGCGATTTTATCGCACCATTCATAATCTATATTATCTCTCAATGTTCTTCACCTCCCGGTGAATTTATATCACTTACTTAAACGATATGATAGTTATCGACATGGGCCCATGTTTAAAGTAAGATAAAAGTATGCCTTATGCATATGATCCATTATTCAAAGAAAAAAGGTATGAATCTATACTAGCGAAGCTTATTAGAAAAGAGCGCTTAGATCAAAACATGAGTTTGATCGAGCTAGCTAAGACCGTTGGTATCGATCCAAGCTTTTTAAGCGCCATTGAAAACAATAAGAAAGCTCCTTCAAAACTTGTAGCAGATTCGCTTTTTGATGCTTTAGGTATAGATTTTGATATGTCTGAAGAAAGAGAAGATGAGTTCATGCCGATCTTTAAGGAAAGATATATGGCTTATGTGACTCATGGTATCATCGATACGACCTCATTTGAAGAGTACCGCTACACACTCGCTTTTCCTCTTGTCTTATTACTTGAATGTGTTTTTCATATAAAAGATATTAGTCATGAACAAACGATCTTGGATGAGCTATGTGAAGCGGAAGATGAAAGTTATAAGATAATACTTACTGATCAAGAACTCACGTTCGCTCAAAATGAAAAGGATGTCGATTATGTGATCGGTTGTTATCTTGATGATCTAAGAGCAGGCAATACTACAAGATCATCATTCACTAAAATGGTAGATGCTATCTTTAAACTTCATGCTATAACTTACTTAGTAGATAATGGAAAAGCTTTGAGCGCAATGCAATATACCGATGAAGTCCAACAAGTATTTGCAGAGAACGTTTTTGTTAAAGGTCTATTAGCGATCAAAGAACAAAAAGCCAAGATCTTTACTTTGAGTGGAGATCTCACTTGTGCCCTTAATGAATATCAAGAATTATTAAACAATACCGATATCCAGAAGGATGATACTATTACAGCCGGTCTTTTGATCAAGATAGGTGAGATCTATTTTGAAGACAATAACTACATATCAGCAATAAGATCTTTCAAGGATTCTCTCGCAAAAAAATATAGTTCTTTCGTTTTGTGCTATCTGATCATCATCTATTATTTGATAGATGATAGACGGTCTTTACAAATGTATTTAGAGGAATGCGATCAAGATGATGATCTACTCGATTATCGTAATATATTTATAGGACTACAAAACGGAGATGATCGTTTGGTCAAGATCTCCTTTAAGGCTATTGAGGATGATATTAAAAACACATATTTATATGATGTGCTCGTTTCTCATCTTTATCGTTATTTCAAAGACAAAGGTTCTTACGAGGATGCTTGTTATTTCGCTGATAGGTTTATATACAGATTATCGTAACGATCATTAGATCGATCAAGAACACTGTGAGTTTTTGATCATACTTTTTGAACTTTGGTCATTAGTTTTGTGTTATCATATCTTCGTAATTCGGACTATAGCACATCTTATAGTCCGGATTTTAGTTTTTATGGAGGAGAAAATGGAAAAACTATTCAAACTAAGGGAGAATGGAACGACTGTCACAACAGAGATAGTCGCGGGTCTCACGACTTTCTTTGCGATGTCCTACATCATCGTCGTCAATCCGGGCATCTTATCACAAGCTGGTATGGAATGGGGAGCTGTCTTCCTTGCGACGATCATTGCTAGTATCATCGGTACGCTCATCATGGGTCTTGTAGCTAACGTACCTTACGCTCAAGCTCCAGGTATGGGACTCAATGCATTCTTTGTCTATACAGTGTGCTTTGGCTTAGGATTTACTTGGCAACAAGCGCTCTCGATGGTCTTCATCTGCGGTATCTTCAATATCCTTATCACAGTTACAAAGATCAGAAAATACATCATCAAAGCGATCCCTGTCAGCCTACAGAACGCTATTGGTGGTGGTATTGGTATCTTTGTAGCTTATATCGGTCTTTTAAATGTTGGTTTCATCAATTTCTCAAGTGGTGTTCCGGCGCTTGCGACTCTAGATCAACCACAGTTCTGGGTCTTTATCATCGGTCTTATCTTAACGATCATCTTGACTGTTAAAAACGTAAAAGGTGGCATCCTCATCGCTATCATCGTTACGACACTCATCGGTATACCTTTTGGTGTCACTTCCATGCAGGATACGACATCTTTTACTGAAGCTGTGGCTGCTTTACCAACGACATTTTTAGCGATCTTCAAAGAGGGTGGTATCGCTTCGCTTTTCACTGATATGTCTAAGTTACCACTAGTGCTCATCACGATCTTCTCTTTCTCGATCACTGATACTTTCGATACGATCGGTACTTTCATCGGTACAGGTAGAAGAAGTGGTATCTTCAGTGAAGAAGATGAGAAGATGATGGATACTCAGCCAGGATTTAAATCAAGACTAGATAAAGCGCTCTTCGCTGATGCGACAGCAACTTCTATCGGTGCTCTTTTTGGTACCTCAAATACGACTACTTTCGTCGAATCAGCTTCAGGTATCGGTGCTGGTGGTCGTACAGGTCTCACTAGTGTCGTCGTAGCTATCTGCTTTGCGCTATCTTCTTTCCTTGCATCTTTTATCAGTGCTGTACCATACGCTGCAACAGCACCTGCACTTGTGATCGTTGGTGTGATGATGACTTCATCATTCAAAGATATCAAGTGGGATGATATGGCAGAAGCTGTTCCAGCTTTCTTCGCTGGTATCTTTATGGCTCTTTGCTACAGCATCTCTTATGGTATCGCTACTGGCTTCATCACTTACTGCATCGTCAAGATCATCAATGGCAAAGCTAAAGAGATACACCCTATCTTGTGGGTATGTACACTATTGTTCATACTAAACTTCGTCTTACTAGCTCTGTTATAAACAAAAGAACACTATCACAACAAGCTCTTGGCATATGTCAGGAGCTTTTTTAATGATGATCTTCAAAACAAGATGTTGATAAGATCATTGATAAATTTTTGATAAATTTTTTAGCACTCTCCTCTTGACAGTGCTAAATTAATGACTATAATGATAATCGAAGATAGAAATAAGGATATCTTCAGGAGGAAAAAAAATATGAGGTATACACCTACAAGAAGAAGTTATGATCTATTTGATGGAATGTTTGATGATTTCTTCAATACATCATTTGTTTCCACCAATAACGCTATGCGAACTGATATCCATGAAAATGAGAATGGATATACACTAGATATCGAACTGGCAGGATATAAAAAGGAAGATGTGAATATCGACCTTGAAGATGGATATCTGACTGTCAGTGCTAAACATGAAACGACTGATGAAGAAAGAGATGCTAAAGGTAGTGTCGTAAGGAATGAAA
>CALVCT010000028.1 GCA_944326055.1 uncultured Erysipelotrichaceae bacterium | reverse complement strand
GCTTGTTTGTAGAATATGATGTCTCAAGCTCTTTTAGCAATTCTTTAGTTATCTCTTGCATATTTTCCCTCCTTGGATGCTATTTTAAACGCTTTTAAGACTTATGCAAGAGATACCCTACTTATAGCCCATGACTTCTTTGATATCGATAACGCTGCCATCGTTATTATAGGTCACATTTCTAAGCCTATTGGTGTAATTTACGATCATGTATGTATCATCTAGGCACGAATAGTCATAATCATAAAGATACATATCATCAGCATATCTACCAAGATACCACATGTCCTCATTGATGATAAGAAGTCCATCTTCCATATGCCCAAGACCGATATTTTGTTATAAGAAATACGTATATTTCCTAGAAGACTCAGAAAAAAGTATTTTGTATGACACGATAGGCTTGTATCTTCAAAATCACTTTCAAATAGATGAAACCTATTCATACTTCAAAAGATCCATGGGCTATGGTGGTGATCTTGCGTATGCCTTAAGTGCTTCACATGCGGTGCAATATCTTGTTTTGCATAGGCGTTTTTTAAGCCTATGCGATACTTAAAAAAAGCGATGGATATATTTGAGAAGAACGCTGCTAAAAGAAAGATGCGTTTTTGTTTACAGATCTTAGGCAATCTTTACTCTTATGCAGGAGATCACAAAAGAGCATGCGATTCCTATATTTAGATCTTGAACAAGTATTATATAAACGGTCACGAACGTTATCTGATCATCGATCTTTTAGATCTCACGATCAAAAAGAAGAGTATCACTAAGATCATAGAAGCCTATCAAAAAGTCATGCCACATATCGTTACTCCTAAAGATGATGATGAATTAGTGATCATCGAAGAATTGATGGCTAAAGTTTACGAAGAAGCTGGTGACATGGCTAAAGCGGCTAGGACACATAAAAAGCTTTACAAGTTAAAATCAAGCATTTAAAAAGAGGCTTTTAAGTCAAGCGAGCCTGATCTTTTAAGCCTCTTTATCTCTCTTATCTACTTCTTAATCTTCTAAAGAACTTGACGATCTCCATGACTACTAACATCGCAAATGCTAGTCCGATAGCCACGGCGATATGGTATGGATCAAGTGGAGCGAGTTCAAAGATCTCATTGAGGAAAGGAACATAGATGATCACTAGTAATAAGATGATACCGATGATCGCTGAACCCCAGAGATACTTATTGTTGAAGACTTGTTTATTGAAGACGCTCTTTTCCGATTTGACATTGAAAGAATGGACTAATTGAACAAGGACCAGTGTGATGAAAGCCATCGTCATACCGATCTCGTGTGAGTCCCTATTACCTATCATGTATGAAGTCAAGGTCAAAAGACCAACTAAGATACCTTGATAAGCGATTTTGATACCTAGACCATTAGCGAAGAAGGATTCGTCCTTTGGTCTTGGCTTTTGATAGATGACATCATCATCAACAGGCTCCATACCGATCGCAAAGGCAGGGAGTGTATCTGTGATGAGGTTGACCCATAAGATATGGATAGGAAGTAATGGTACACCAAGCTCGATACCAAGGAAGGCTTGGAAGAACGATGCACCGAAGATCGTAACGACTTCACCGATATTACTGCTCAATAAGAAGTGGACATCTTTTTTGATATTGGAGTAGATACCACGGCCCTGTTTGACAGCGTTGATGATCGTTGCAAAGTTATCATCCGTCAAGATCATATCAGCAGCATTCTTTGAGACATCTGTACCGGTGATACCCATAGCACAACCGATATCAGCAGCTTTAAGAGCTGGTGAGTCATTGACTCCATCACCAGTCATCGCCACGACTTCACCTTTATCTTGGAAAGCTTTGACGATACGTACTTTATGTTCAGGAGCTACACGTGCATAGACTCTGATATCTTCGATCTTGCTTTGAAGCTCTTCATCTGACATCTTATCTAATTCAGCGCCACTGACCGCCATCTCATGACCTTCGATGATCTCTAGATCTTTAGCGATAGCTTTAGCTGTATTGAGGTGGTCACCAGTGATCATGACTGTCTTGATACCGCCCGTCTTAGCTTGTCTGATCGCATCCTTGACTTCAAGACGCGGTGGATCGATCATACCCGCAAGACCGACGAAAGTCATATCCCTTTCATACTCAGCACTCGTTGGCTCATTTGGTGCACTAGCTAATCTTCTAGTCGCGACAGCTAAGACACGAAGTGAGTCATCAGCCATCTCTTCATTCGCTTTCTGTGCCTCGCTTAGATCTGCGTCGACACAATGGCTCATGATGACATCTGGAGCACCTTTAGTGATCTGTAAGATACCGTCACCATCTTTGACAAAGACCGACATCATCTTACGGTCAGAATCAAACGCGATCTCTTCGACACGCTGATACTTTTTAGTCAGATCTTTCTTTTCTTCATTGAGTAGATGTGAAGCAAAGACGAAAGCTGTCTCCGTTGGATCACCGATACTCTTGAATGAACCATCCTCTTCTAAGACGATATCACCATCACTACAAAGCGTGAAGTATCTGAGCATCTCTTTGATATCATCGTCAGCTTTATCAGTGAATTGCTTCATGCCTGAGCTCTTTGTATAAGTCCTAACGACTGTCATCTTGTTTTGTGTCAGTGTACCAGTCTTATCTGAACAGATGACACTACAGCAGCCCAAAGTCTCAACAGCCGGTAGTTTTCTAACGATAGCGTTATATTTGACCATCTTAGAGACACCGATCGATAGAACGATCGTGACAACAGTAGCTAGACCTTCAGGAATAGCAGCGACTGCTAGGGCAACAGCTGTCTTGAAGGCATCTAAGATGCCCATGCCTGTAAGTAGTTCAAGACCAAAGACGACGACACAGATACCAAGACACATGATACCGATGATCTTTGAGATCTGGTTGAGCTTTATCTGCAACGGTGTCAGGTTCTCATCATTATTTTGAAGCATATCAGCGATCTTACCGACTTCGTTCTTCATACCGACAGAAGTAACGATCGCTAAGCCTCTACCATATGTACACATCGTGGAAGCAAAGACCATGTTCTTTTGATCACCAAGTGCCAACTCATCTTTGTCGATGACACTTGATATCTTATCGACAGGTACCGATTCACCAGTCAGGGCACTCTCATCGACTTGCATACGCATCGATTCGACGACCCTTGCATCAGAAGCGATATAGTCACCTGCCTCAATGACAAGTAAGTCACCAACACAGACATCTTCTGATGGGATAGTCTTCTTCTCACCGTTTCTTATGACCTTTGCATTAGGTGATGAGAGTTTCTTTAGTGCTTCTAGTGATTTCTCTGCACTATTCTCTTGATAGACACCTAATATCGCATTGAGCAAGACGACGACTAGGATGATGACACTTTCTATCCATTCATGTGGATCGACGATCACTGATACAGCAGCAGCGATAAGCAAGATGACGATGAGTGGATCAGTGAACTCTTTAAGAAACTTCACAAGCAAGCTTTCTTTAGCTTCTTCTTTGAGTTCGTTCTTGCCATAAGTCGAGACCCTACTAGCTACAGTAGAACCATCTATACCAGCTATATGACTGGTATCAAGTTCTTTCTCTAGCTCTTCGATGCTTTTTTGATACTCTTTCATTTCAAACTCCTTTACATAAAAAGACCTGTGGCCTTATAGCCATAGGTCTCGTTATTTCATATCAAACCAGATAAGGGATATATCGATGTGTTGGTTTGATCACCAATTTGGTTAACTACTCCCCTATGCACGCCCATATTATAGTGAATAAGACATCGAAAGTAAATGATTTCTTCTATGACATATCTGCAGTTCTGTATAGACACTTATCTTTTCGCTTGGCATAATCTGCATCGATCTTAGACTTCCAACTAACATCAAGACATTTACTTGAGCGTACAGTAGAGATAGCTTCATCCAAGACTTCAAAGTTGAGTCTTGTCCCTTGACTGTCAGAATTATAATCAGCAGCTCTATCTGCTCCGATACCAAAGCTATGTGCTGTCTTTACAGCATCGATATTAGCACCAAGGAAAAGAAATTCCCATCCATACTTTTCTTTTTGATGTTCGATCATCTGCCTTATACGATCGCTAGAGTAAAAACGACTAGCATTCTCCATACCATCAGTAGTTATCACAAATAGAGTGTGCTCTGGTACATCCTCTTCTCTTGCATACTTATGGATGTTGCCGATATGATGGATAGCGCCACCTATCGCATCTAGAAGCGCCGTACATCCGCCAACAGTATAATCTTTATCAGTCATTGGACTGATTTCTTTGATATCTACACGATCATGGATGACTTCACTTGCACTAGCAAAGAGTACAGTAGAGACAAGTGCCTCACCATCTACTTTCTTTTGTTTAGCGATCATCGAATTGAATCCACCTATCGTATCAGATTCAAGCCCACTCATAGAGCCGCTACGATCAAGGATGAATACGATCTCTGTCAAGTTCTTTTTCATAATGTGTCCTCCTTATGGTCACAGTATAAAAAAGATCATCATGCATTTGGTCGCTTAGCAAGCGACATTTGATATCTCGTATCTGATCGATACCTATGCTCCAAGCAGACTTTGATCAAAAGCAAACAA
>CALVCT010000027.1 GCA_944326055.1 uncultured Erysipelotrichaceae bacterium | reverse complement strand
CCCTATCCGATATCGAAATGGCTATCTTTTAAAAAATCATGAAATACTGATTCTTTTGATAGTGGTTTTATGAATATAAGTAATTTTTAATAATTTATCCCTTGACTATTAATAGTTAACCTCCTATTTATGATACGTTTCATGATTCTTGATCTTAAATGCACGATATATCTGTTCAAGGATGATGACTCTTGCCATTTGATGCAAGAAAGTCATATCAGAGAGCTTCAATGACATGTCTGCTCGCTCTTTTACTTCCTTAGCGATGCCTAAAGATCCACCAATGACAAAAGTGACTTTGTGCATCTCAAGTTTTTTGGCGATAAGATCACTAAAAGTGATCGAATCATACATCTTGCCTTTAAGATCTAAGATGATCACATACTCATCTCTACTGATCTTTTCTAAGATACGTCTACCCTCTTTTTCGATGATATGTTCGTTTGTGTCGTTATCTTTGATCGCTTCATCCTTCACTTCGAGGATCTCGATCTTGTCATAACGCCCGATACGCTTTTGGTAATCATCGCTCATATCTTTAAGTGGTCCAGTCTTTATTTTCCCAACGCAAACGATCTTAATCATGAACCGATCTCAAGACTTAATGTCATAGCCTCCGAACCGCGTAGAATCTCGATATCGACATGATCTTCGATCGTATATTCAGCATCGATAAGATCATAGATATCATCTATCGTTTCATCATTTATCTCTAAGATGATATCACCTGTACGAAGGCCGATACTATTAGCTAGAAAATCTGCTTTTACATCTCTGACTAGAAGCCCTGAGACGACATCAAGGTCGATATTGAGGGCTGCTTTTTGATAATTGGTCATCGATGAAAGCTCAACTGTTCTGATCCCTAGATCACATTTTGTGACTTCACCGGTTTCAATGATCTCATCAGCGATATGACGAACTTCAGCGCTTGAAAGTGCAAAACTCAATCCACTGGCATCATCGACTGTCATAGATAAAGTATTCAGACCAACTAACTCACCAGCCATATTGATGAGTGGTCCGCCTGAATTTCCACTATTAAGTGTCACATCTGTTTGGATCATCGTGATGAAATAATCTTGGTCAGAAACTGTAAGTTCAAGCGTTCGTCTAGCACTGGAAACTAATCCAAAACTCAAAGAACCACGATAATCGACGCTGAGTGGGCTACCGATCGCCACGACAAACTCACCACTTTCAAGAAGTGCTGAAGCGCCAAAGTCGATAGGATCGACACGAAAGACACTCTCAAAACTAAGTATCGCTACATCACGAATCACATCAAAGCCAACGATCGTAGCTTCGATCTCTTGATAATTATCTAGAGCAATATCAACAGTTTCTGCACCTTCGATGATATGATATGAAGTAGCAACATAGACCGTATTGTCAACTTGTCTGATGATGACACCAGTCCCATTAGCAGTATCGCTCCTTACAGTGACGATCGAAGAGATCACATCATCATAGAGATGTGTTAGATCAGTACTAAAACCATTGACTTCATTCTCTATGACTGTGATATTTTCTGTGCCCTCTTGTATCGTCTTTGACTTATCATAAAACATAAATGTCAAGACGATATTCCAGATAGTAAGGATGATGACTACTAGCCAAAACGTTTTTTTTCTGATCATGATATTGCCTCACAATTCATATATACACAAGGATTAAGACTGACATTATCTTCAGTCCTGATCTCGAAGTGGACGTGCGGACCAGTCGTGACTCCTGTCGTACCGATACGTCCTATTATATCTCCTTTCATCACAGTATCGCCTATCTCAAGAGAAGATGGTTCCATCATGTGGCCATAATAAGTCTTGAAACCATTGTTGTGGTCGATGACGATATAGTTGCCGCTTACGCTGTCATAGGATTTTTCTGAAACTACACCGTTATCACTGGCGTAGACATAGCCATAACGCTCATAACGATTGACGATATCGATAGCTGTATGTGAATTGTTTCCCCACCAGTCGTATCCTAACCAACCATTTGTTATATGAGCATTCTCAACTGGCCAACGGAAAGAGCCTGTACCGGTATCTGGCTTCTCATTGGTTCCAACGGCGATGATCGCTTGTGTTGGCTGTGTCAAGATCGATTGTGAGATCTCACGACCTGACATCAAGACACCATTGACCCACGATTCTTCATACAAGACATAAGCCTCACCAGACTTCTCTTCTTGGATCGTTTCGCTTGCTCCTTCAAAGAGATCTGGATCTTCTAGGACGATCGCTTGATCTGGATAGATCTCCTCTAAAGCCAAGCTTTCCTTTGTGACATAGATATGGATAGGTGACGTGAAGTATGTTACATTGAGGACCATACCTGGTTGCAAGATCTGATCAACAGAGAAAATCTGATTCCTATTTATCAACATAACTTGCTCTGGTGTAAGATCACCATTGAGATATCCAACACTTTGAAGAGTATCACCTTCTCTTACTGTGTAATATTCAAAATCATCATTTTCGCCATAACAAAGATAATCGAACACCTCTTCGCTATCGAGCATGATATCATCAGGATCAGCTACACCAAGATGAGAGGTTATCGACTCTCCTATGCGGTAACCTGTTGAACGAGTACCGACTTCAGACATGCTTTCCCTTAGGCCACTTGTGCTTAGCTCTTCTCTTTCGCTAGCACTGATAAAAAGATTAAGAAAATCAGTATAAGCTTCTTGGTAATCTTCAATATCACGCACATAGATCGTCGCAAATATGCCTTCGTCTGTCGCAAAGTCGATCACATTGGTCACTATTCCAAAAGCGTCATTAGCGACTAGATAGTCAAATAATACTAGATCGATATCTTCAACTTCATAATAAGCTATCTCAGAGGCATAATAAAAGTCACCACAAAAGTTCATATATGTATCAGGAAAAGTATCAGCATAATTCTCTCTATAATATTCTTCGATCTTATCTTTGAATGACTCAGGGTCATTTACGATACCGATAAGATCACCACCATCATAGACACGATAATAAGTATGGGCTTCACTTGTATATGCCAAGACATCTTGATCTAAGATCGCATCGACTTTCATATCATCAAAAGACATGATGAGAGTGTCATCATCAAGAAAAGAGACGCCTAAGACGATGACGATGCTGGCTATAGCGCAGATCATCGCTATAAAAGCATTCTTCACCTTGGATCTCCTTCACTCTTGAGTGAGAAAAAACGATTCGTGTCTCGCTCAAAAGCAAGTTTCACAAGACCAGTCGGACCATTACGATGCTTTGCGAGCGTTACTTCTACTTCTTCCATCTTTGGTCGTTCTTCTTCGCGTTTATAATATTCTTCACGATAAAGAAACATGACTAAGTCAGCATCTTGTTCGATCGCGCCTGATTCTCTAAGGTCTGACAACATCGGCCTTTTATCTTGACGCTTCTCAACTTCACGCGAAAGCTGTGAAAGAGCGATGACTGGTACCTCAAGTTCCCTGGCTATCGCCTTAAGACGGCGTGAGATCTCTGAGACTTCTTGTTGGCGAGACTCGACGCGCGCATTGCCTTGGATCAATTGTAGATAGTCGATGATGATAAGAGATAAGCCATGTTCGCTTTTTAATGAGCGACACTTAGCAGAGATCTCGCTGACCTTGATGCCTGGCGTGTCATCGATAAAATATTTCTGTCTTTTGAGTTCACTTATCGCTTCATTGAGTTTTGACCATTCATTATTGTCAAGTTTACCAGTTCTGAGCTTTTGACCACTTATCTCTGATTTAGCCATAAGCATACGCAAAGCTAGCTGATCTGCTGGCATCTCTAAAGAAAAGATCGCAACAGCACCACTTGAGACTGATGCTGCATTCATAGCGATATTGAGCGCGAAAGCTGACTTACCAACAGACGGACGTGCGGCTAGAATGATGAGATCCCCTCTTTGAAAGCCTGTCGTCATACGATCAAGATCACGATAAAGTGTTCTAGTGCCTGTGATCGTATCACCAAGTTCTGCGATCTTTTGGATCTTGGATAGAGCTTCATCAAAAACTTCAGCACTCGTCTTGAAATCACTATAAGCACGACTTCTTGTGATATCTAAGATGCTTCTTTCAGCTTCATCCAAAAGATCTTCGATCGCCATCGAGCCATCGTAACCATCCTTTGCGATCTTATCGGCTGCTTTGATTATCTTACGTGCATAAGATTTATTTTTGATGATCTGGATATATTCTTTAGTGTTGGAACTTGAAACGACAGAATTAGTTAGTCGCAAGATAAGGTCGATACCTCCGACCTCTTCAAAATAATTGAAATCTTTTAGCCTAGCCGTCAATGAAGTCGGATCGATAGCTTCCTTTCTTTCATACATCGAATACATGATGCTGAAGATACGACTGTGCTTTTCAAAATAGAAGTCCTCGCCTAAAATACCAGCTTCAACAGCTTGGCGCATCGCATCTTCATAAACGATGATATTACCTAAGAGCGCTTCTTCTGCTTCAACGCTATAAGGCATGACATTATCAGCCATCATTCCTCCAATTTAACACGTATCGTCGCAATGACACCTTTATGCAGTTCGATACGGACATTGGTAAAACCCAGCGTCGTGATCGGATCATTATCAATGATCTTACGCTTATCGATAGTATATCCTTTGGCTTTAAGTGCTTCATGGATCTGTTTTGTTGAGACAGAATTGAAGACTTTACCATTCTTAACATTCACTTTGAAGGTGAATACTTGTTTTGCCAACTCTTCTTTCAAGGCTTCAGCTTTCTTCACCTCTTGGGCTTCGATCGCTTGTGCCTCTTTCTTTTGTTTATCTAAGACTTTAAGACTGTCATCACTAGCTTGCACGGCAAGTTTTCGCATAAACAAGAAGTTTCTAGCATAGCCGTCGCTGACTTCTTTCACTTCGCCTTTCTTGCCTAGTTTTTTGACATCTTGTAGTAATATTACTTTCACTTTGTCTCTCCTTTCATATAATCTTCGATCGCCACGATGAGCATCTTTTCAAGTTCACTGATACTTCGATCTTTCACTTGCAGACCAGCAGCAGTCATATGACCACCACCGTTGAGCTTCTCCATGACCATCTGGACATTAAAATCACCTTTAGAACGCGCACTTATCGCTGCTTCATCTTTATCGGTCTTCGCTATGACGAAGACAGCTTTTACTTCTAAAGTATCCAAGATCGCATCACTAGCTTGAGAGATGATCGAACGTGGGTAGATATCTTCATCTTTTGCAATGACAATGCCCTCTTTATAAACATAAGAAGAACGTATGAGTTTACTTCTTTTGATAACAAGATCATATGGCTCTTCGTTGAATCTTTCAACAAGAGACGGATCAGCACCATATTGGCGCAAAGTTTTTAAGACTTCAAAAGTCCTGACCCCAGTACGCACTCTAAAACGATTAGTATCGATAAGGATGCCAAGATACATCAAACTTGCTTCGACTGGTGCGATCGAGACTCTGCCCATTAGATAAGGGAAGAATTCTAAGACGAGCTCACAGGTCGAAGAAGCACTAGCCTCGATGTAAGTAAGGATAGGCGAAGTATCAAGATCAGCCATTCGACGATGATGATCGATGATGACAACACGTCTTGCTTGCTTGATAAGATCTTTACCATTTGATTGCTGAGCACTGTGATGGTCGACCATCAGTACCAAAGTATCATTATTTAGATGATTCATCGCTTCATTGATCGAAACTAGATGATGACGTTCCTCAAAGAGTTTACGCTCACTTTCGATCGCTGAGGCAACACCTCTTTCGACACCGCCAGTCTTGTAGATGATATAAGCTTCTTTTTTGAAACTTTGGACGATATCAGACATCGCTATCGCACTGCCGACACAGTCAGCATCAGCATCTAAATGCTCACAAATAATGACATTGCTAGAACGCAAAATGAGATCTTTGAGCGTATTGATCATGACCCGAGCTTGGACCTTGCTTGATTTCTCTTTGGCTTCACTAGCACCGCCATAATAGACTACTTCTTCGCCGA
>CALVCT010000026.1 GCA_944326055.1 uncultured Erysipelotrichaceae bacterium | reverse complement strand
GTTAGTAGTCATGGAGATCGTCAAGTTCTTTAGAAGATTAAGAAGTAGATAAGAGAGATAAAGAGGCTTAAAAGATCAGGCTCGCTTGACTTAAAAGCCTCTTTTTAAATGCTTGACTTAAATTTGTAGAGCTTTTTATATGTCCTAGCCGCTTTAGCCATGTCACCAACTTCTTCGTAAACTTTAGTCATCAATTCTTCGATGATCACTAATTCATCATCATCTTTAGGAGTGACGATATGTGGCATGACTTTTTGATAGGCTTCTATG
This sequence comes from uncultured Erysipelotrichaceae bacterium, assembly GCA_944326055.1. Taxonomy (GTDB): domain Bacteria; phylum Bacillota_I; class Bacilli_A; order Erysipelotrichales; family Erysipelotrichaceae; genus JAHHTG01. The sequence goes on along the minus strand of CALVCT010000026.1, from coordinate 3,405 downwards.
ATCTTAGTGATACTCTTCTTTTTGATCGTGAGATCTAAAAGATCGATGATAACATCATCAATGAAAAATAGGCAGTAAGAAACGATAAACGATGTTTTAGGTGGAATTCCGTTATCATTTTTGAGAAGATCGATCATTTCCTCGATCTTTTTATCATCATTTATCTTAATGAGGCTCCATATGGTGTTATCGAAAACCAGTATTGTTTACTGCATCGATGATTTCTTAAGGGATAATAGTGCTCTGAGCATTTCCTAAGCTGACCGTTCTGGTGATCGTTGATATAACACCTTGTACTATCTCAAATATTCCAGTCATCAGTTCCATTCCATATATGACAAGACCTCTTGTGATAATGAACCGAAGAAATAGCATGAAGGCCTGTTCGGGTCCTTTGATATCCTGCAGGTTGGTGCAGATTCTAATCATTCCCCAAAGAAGGAATATTACCAGCAAGGAAAGACCAATTGCCTGAAGAGCGCCACAGATCTTTACAATGATGTTCTAGATATCGCCTCCTTTGAAAGTCTCTATAGATTGGGTCAACGGCCTCCATTTCTTTGCCAGCTTTTCATTTCGGGTATTTAAGGTGCTTGTTAGATTGTCGATGATTATTCCATCCATATATAATCACTTCCTTTAAAAAAGCCTTCAGTTATTTTACCGAAGGCATGAGGGTATTATTTCCAATCCTTGATTTTTGGATCCCAGATCTTATCATAAATTTCGTTTTGTTTTATTGCTTCTACGATGGGCAATAGCAAGTTCTTGTTTTGAGTTATGACTGTATTAAAATCAACCGTTTCATTTACCTGCTTCTTCTTAATAAATGATTTCCATCGCGTAATGGATGTGGCATCCTTAACAAAGGAATCGTCAAATGCCACAATACTAGAAAACTCTGTGTTTCTATGATTGAAAGTCTCAATGATAGCAGTTTGCAGTTCTTCCCCATTTAAACTTAATTTATTAGAAATTGCATATATATCGTAAAAGTCCTTATATCTGCTGTTAAATTTTCCAAGTGATACAATTGCTTCAAATTTCTCTGCGATTGCTGAATATATAGAATAAACATAAACTTTTGGAGCATCCATATCGAGAAGTACAGGGAAATCCATTTTTATTCTACTTGGATATATGACATCGCCGAAACCAATATCAATAGATACAGGGATTATGGTTCTGTCTAAGAGTGCAGTTATCTTAACGTTAACTCCGTGGTAATCCTTGAATTCAGTGATGTTTTTAACTTCTAGGGAAGATAGATCAAATGTTAAGGCATCATCACAAGGTATACTGAAAATATTTTGAAATACAGTTTTTAGATGTGTACTATCATTTGTTATCCTGTTTGCTAAGAAATCGATATCCATTGTTGCTCTTGGATATTTTCTGTCAAATAAAGCATAAAGAAATATTCCACCTTTTAAGGTGAAATTGGATACATATTTTGAAATGGACATTCTATAAATCGTTCTTTCCAAAGCATAAGTTATCAACTCATTTTGCATAGTCGACTGTTCATTTTTAGCAAGATTTTTAAGTCTGTCCTTAATTGAATCAACACTAATCACAACAATACCTCCATATAAGTTTTCAGTATTTTTTCGCAATTAAGTTTTTTGGCATAATCATATAAAAGATTAAGATTTCTATCTTTCCTGCTCAAATAATTGATCAGAATTTCTTTGACTTCCTCAATGCCGATTTTTTCACGATAATAGATAATATCGATGACTGTTTTTTCCAGATCGTAAATTTTAAAGTGATGGTTATTGCAATTAATGCTTACGATTCCTGTACTGTATCTATCTTCAGAAAAATAGTATGGTTTGATAATTGGCCATTCCGGAAGATTTCTTACTTTCGATTTCCTATGGACTGCCATGTCTATTTCCAAAGGTCTGATAGATGTAAGCTCATAATAGGATGCGGCACTAATTAGGCAGATGACGCCTCCTTCTATATATGCGCTTGCATAGGCGAATTCATTAAAATCTCCATCATATGTCAGGTTTTCGTAAAATTTGTTGTTTATCTTCCTTAATGTGCCTTCTTCAACTAGCTTGTTTATTTTGTAATTACTAAGATTTAGTTTGTGAAGCTCATCCCTGTCATAGATCATTTTCTTCAGCAAAATAGACACCTCATTTCATCTAATGACGGCTAAAATAAATAACTGCCGATAACTAAATAAATAATAACGTAAATTGAGAATGTGTCAAGATTGTTTATCCAACAATGATATTCGGTATCTCCTTGGCAAATGTAATGATGATTCCTCCGAACAGCCATGAAGCCATTGACTCTTCGGGATGGATCGTGTGATTTCAAAGATAAACCGCTATGGACAATTCCTAATCCTAGAAGAATCATACTCATAGCACAGATCAGTCGAAACATGAATTCTAAGCAGTCACTGGATCATTGGCTGCAAATACAGGTGTTGCCAGGTTTGCGATCAGTACAAGGGCGGTATCTAGGATGAATAGAATCTTTTTGTATTTATTGAGTTTCATTATTTGATGTCTCTTTTTCTAGGTTTTTCTATGTAACTATATTGGTGCCGATAAATAGCGGTGTAGTGTTATTACCTGCACTGCTGTCAACTTAATTATTTAGGATAGTTTAGTGAAGCGCATTTTCGTATTTGCTCTTTCCGTCAGCATATTGACTGGTACCATCGGTAGACCGTATGTAGATGTAGATAAAATATGCGAGTTTAGTTATTACGAAATAAATACTCGTGGAATCATTAAATTAGCCAAGTGACTGATCAATCAGGGGGATATAATGAAACGCTTATTTATTCTATGCTTGTCTATGTTACTAGTGGCTTGTGATGACACAAGTCATTTGCCAACTTCTAGTAGCGAGCAAATAAGATCAGCGACCGAGGAAACAGAATTCATTGGATGCGCGATCATCGATCCTAATACATTAGTCTATGATGATATCAAATGCAAAGAGCTCTTTAAAGACCACCCAGATGCTTCTGTAGATCTTGCTCCTGAGGTGATCACAAGTTCAAGGGCTGACCATCTTTGGAGCTATCTTATAGAACAGTATATCGATCTTGGCCATATGGAAGATGGACTTCTTATCATCAATGATGATATGTGGTATCTTGGTAGATATGCTGATGACATGTATCTTTATGATTATGACTATTCGTGCCTAGATGATACATACATGATCGTAAATTACACCAATAGGCTTAGAAATGTGACCTATAATAATGATGGCAGCGTTATCAATATCAAAGAAGTCATGAACTATAAGTAGGGTATCTCTTGCATAAGTCTTAAAAGCGTTTAAAATAGCATCCAAGGAGGGAAAATATGCAAGAGATAACTAAAGAATTGCTAAAAGAGCTTGAGACATCATATTCTACAAACAAGC
>CALVCT010000025.1 GCA_944326055.1 uncultured Erysipelotrichaceae bacterium | reverse complement strand
CGAACTTGCAATATGACACTTGGGGGGGACATGGTAAAGAGAGTTGATAGAAGATGGATATTGGTAATGGTCCTTATCTTGCAAGTACTGATAATGATCTTTTTTGGTGCGCAAAAAAATAGCTATTTTATCGATGAAGTTGCTTCTTATGGGCTCTCGAACAGTTATTATATGCCTTTTATCCAATATCGAGATGATTTTGAACTATCGAAGATCGATCAGGATGTATTCAAAGAATACCTTTCAGTCGATAGTCAAGATGCCTTTAAGTATGATTCAGTATTCTTCAATCAATCAAATGATGTCCATCCTCCGTTTTATTACATCATCTTTCACACTGTGTCATCTCTTTTCGAAGGTGATTATTCAAAGTGGTTGGGTATCGGGATCAATATAGTCATATTTATTTTTATCGATATCTTTTTATACGCTATCGTAAAGATGATCGATAGTGAAGATGCAGCATTATGCGCAGTCGCGATATGGGGCTTCAGTTCAGCAGCGATCAATACTGTGACCTTTATTAGAATGTATGCTTTACTGTCGCTCATGGTGATCATTTTTATCTATCTTCATAAATTCCTCTTAAAAAGTAAGATCAAGGTCTTAGATATGATCCCACTTATGATCGTCATGACATTAGGCTCATTGACTCATTACTATTTCATTATCTTCGCTTTTTTCTATTGTGGTCTTACCTGCCTTTATCTTTTGATAAAAAAGCGCTTTAAGGAATTATTGATATATACGGCACTTACACTAGTTTCTGTCATGATCGCCATCATCATCTTCCCACCGATGATCGATCATATCTTTATGAGCTATCGTGGAGATGATTCTTTTGCCGCTTTACGTGATGGATCGTTGTGGTTTGGTCGTCACTTCAAGATCATTGATCTTCTATATACTTACTGGCCGATCACGCTCTTTTCTCTTTGTATCTTGACTCTTGTGGTAGTCTATATCCTATATCGATCTAAAAATAAACATCTACTTAAGATCAAGGCGATCATAAGAGATAAGCGCTTTGCCTACATGTCGATCTTGACTTTGACCTCGATCATCTACTTTTTAATGATCGCTAAGATCGCTCCATTTTTGACCGACCGCTATATCATGGTCTTATTTCCGATCGGCGCTATTTATGGTGGCTTATTTATCTATCGTACCCTTTCTTTCATCAAAGATCGTAGTCGTTTGATGATAGGCATGACTATCTGTATCCTATTGTCATTGACTACTTGGTGGATTTTACCAATGCATTATCTATATACCGATTCTAAGATCAGACTATATCTGACTGATGTCTATAAAGATCTGCCTGTCATCTATATCTACAGTGACCTTTGGCAGACGAGCGTCTATTTCAATGAACTCGCTGAACATCCAAACACCATCTTTGTAAGCAAAGAGAACATAGATAAACTCGATATCGAAAGACTTGATTATGATGAAGCCATCGTCTATGTTGAAGGTGATGTGAATGATGACCTGATCATGGCAAGATTCAAAGGGAAGGATATAGATCTCTTGACTGATGTCAGATCGCGGATGTATCACCTGTCTTAATATCTTTCCCATATCGTAAGGCTAAGATCACTTCGATCATTATCCAATAGAAGATCTAGTACCTAAGGCATGCTTGACAATACACACATGTATTACTTATCATTGTGACATTGATGAGGAGGTGAAAAGATGTACAGAGCTCATATCTAAATAAGGATATAGAACTCGTATGTCGATGTTTCTATATCCGATACTAAAAAGGAGGTATCGCATGATAGAAATAACTGACTTGAAACTCACACATATCGTCGACCAAAGAGTACTAATTGATGGTCTAGACTTAGTAATAAACGATCATGATAAAGTAGCTATCATCGGTGAAGAAGGCAATGGCAAATCTTCACTGCTTTTAGCGATCTTAGATCCCAGTCTCATCGAAAGATATATCGATGTCAAGGGCAAGATAAACATCCACCGTCATAAACTGGGATACTTGCCTCAGACCTTAGATGAGAAGACAAAAGAACTGACAGCTTTCGAATACTTCTCAATGATCGATGATCTCTATGAAATAAGTCCAAAGATCATCAAGAAGTACGCTAAAGAGCTTATGATCGATGATGATCTCATCTATAGCGACAGGAGATTATCGACTTTTTCAGGTGGTGAACTAATCAAACTTGAGCTTCTACACATCTTGCTATTAGAAGTTGATGTCTTACTTTTAGATGAGCCTAGTAATGATCTTGACCTTAAGACACTGGACTTCTTAGAGAACTTTATCAAAAACACCGACAAGACAGTCATCTTCATCTCGCATGATGAACGCTTGCTTGAAGCATGTGCCAATAAGATCGTCCATATCGAATCACTAAGACGTAAGGTAAAAGCTAGAGCTACTGTCTATAAAGGAAGATACAGTGACTATATAAGTGAGAGACGAAGATCTTTTGATATCCAAGACAAACACGCCGATAAAGAGCGCAGTGAACTAGCTAAGAAAGAAGCTCGTTATCGTAAGATCCATGATGCACTCGAACATGACCTGAGGACAGTCTCGCGTCAAGACCCTCACACCGGCTTTCTTTTAAAAAAGAAGATGCATGCGACTAAAGCTCTTGAAAAAAGGCTCGATAAACAAAAACAAGACCTTACTGCATATCACGAAGAAGAAGAGGCTATCATGTTGGGGTTCAAGAAAGTCAAGGTGGCAAGCTCCAAGAAGATCATCGATTTCAAGCTCGATGAACTCAAGATAGGTGATAAACTTTTAGCTTCTAATATCAAACTTGAGATCTATGGTCCAAAGAAAGTCGCTATCATCGGTCAAAACGGTGCAGGCAAATCAACGCTCCTTCATATCATCAAAGATATGTTAGTTGATAGGGCATCCTATATGCCACAAAACTACGATGAGAAGATGGATGAAGATATCGATGTCGTACACTTTATCAAAAAAGATCCCACCAAAGATGAATATAGTGAGATCAGGACGATGTTAGGATCGCTGAAATATAAAGATGATGAGATGCTCCATAAGATCAGTTCTTTATCAGGTGGCCAAAAAGCTAAGCTCTATTTCCTCAAGATGATCTATGAGAGAAAAGATATCTTGCTCTTAGATGAGCCGACTCGTAATCTCTCGCCACTATCAAGCCCTGTCATCCGCTCAGTCTTAAAAGACTATGATGGAGCCATCATCATGGTGACCCATGATCGATCTTTACTTGAAGAAGTAGCTGATGAGATATATGAACTTGATCAAGATGGTCTCCATAAAAGATGATCCTATTGATGATATGATAAGTAGTAAAGATAATAAAATATCATGACAACAATGCATCAAAAAAGCACAGGCGGCAAGAATATGCGATAGCCTGTGCTTTGATTTTCTAATAGCTTAGAGATTACTGTTCAGCAGCTACTTTGACACCAGGTCCCATCGTACTCGATAGAACGATGTTTTGGATGTATGTACCTTTGACTGCTGCTGGTCTAGCTTTAGCGATAGCGTTATAGAGAGCACGGTAATTCTCAACTAGTGCCGCATCATCGAATGAACATTTGCCTAATAAGCAGTTGATGTTTCCTTCTTTATCGACACGATATTCGACTTTACCTTTTTTGATCTCTTCAACAGCTTGTGTGATGTTCATTGTGACTGTACCAGTCTTTGGGTTAGGCATGAGGCCTTTAGGACCTAAGATCTTACCGAGCTTACCTAATTCTCCCATCATATCTGGTGTCGCAACGATGACATCGAAGTCGAACCAACCTTTTTTGATCTCATCTAAGATCTCTTTGCCACCGACATGATCAGCACCAGCATTCTTAGCTTCTTCTTCCTTAGCGCCTTGAGTAACGACTAAGACTTTTTGTGTACGACCTGTACCATTTGGTAAGACCATTGCACCTCTGATCTGCTGATCAGCATGTCTTGGATCGACATTGAGCTTGAACGATACTTCGACTGAAGCATCGAACTTAGCTGTATTCGTCTCTTTGACGAGCTTTATAGCTTCTTGAGCGTTGTACGCTTTTCCCTTTTCGATCTTAGCTAGGGAATTCATATAGTTCTTTCCGTGTTTAGCCATGTGATTTCCTCCTAACTAGTCCTCGACTGTGATGCCCATATTACGAGCTGTGCCTTCAACGATCTTCATCGCTGCTTCGACATCGTTCGCATTGAGATCTGGCATCTTGTACTCAGCGATCTCTTTTAATTGATCTCTTGTGATCGAACCGACTTTAGAAGCCTTTGGACTTCCAGAACCCTTCGATACCTTAGCTGCTTTCTTTAGTAATACTGAAGCAGGTGTCGTCTTGAGGACAAAATCGAATGATTTGTCTTCATACGCTGTGATGATGACTGGTACGATGTCACCTTTTCTGTCTTTTGTCGCATCATTGAATGCTGTACAGAACTGTGGCATGTTGATACCAGCAGATGCAAGTGCTGGACCTGGTCTAGCACCGCCAGCTTCGAATTGAAGCTTACAAACTTTCGCAACTTTTTTTCTAGCCATATTTCCTCCTAATGGTTACGTGGTCATACTGAAGTGTGCGCCTTCTCCCACGTGCCTTGATATTTTAAAACTCAGCGAGTTTTAAGTCAATATAATTGATATCTGTTGGTGTCTCACGTCCGAAAAGAATGATCAATACAGTAGCGATCTGTGTCTGATCGTTCATCGAATCAACACGACCTTCCATACCGCTGAATGGTCCTGAGACGATCTTGACATTGTCACCGACCTTGAATTCGACTTCGACTTTCTTATCTGATTGACCGATACGACGCAAGATAGCTTCCATCTCTTCTGGTTCGACAGCGAATGGCTTTGCACCGCCACCTGATGATCCAATGAATCCAGTGACACCTGGTGTATTACGGACGACATACCAAGCTTCATCAGTCATCTTCATCTCAACGAAGAGATAGCCTGGGAAGATGTTTTTCATGACTTCCTTGCTTTTTTCATTCTTGACTTCGATCTGGCTCTCTTCCGCAACGACGACCCTGAAAAGGTTGTCGGCGATACCCATCGTCTCAAGTCTCTTTTCTAAGTTTTCTTTTACTCTATTCTCATGGCCAGCATAGGTATTGACGACATACCATCTGACCTCTTCTTCTTTTTTCTCTTCTGGCATCTTAACCTCCAATGACGTTCATCAGTCTTAAGAACAGTGTTACTAAGAAATCACAACAGAAGAAGACGATACCAAAACCGATAGTAAAGATTAAGACCTGTACAGAATTCTCTGTAAGGTTACCGATACCTGGCCATCTGATCTTCTTGATCTCTTTGACGATACCACTAAAGCTGAACCACTTCATACAATTGCCTCCTATTTCGTCTCTTTGTGCAAAGTGTGTTTATTGCACTTCGGACAATATTTCATGAGCTGTAAACGCTCAGTGCTCTTTTCCTTGTTCTTATATACTGAGTAGTTACGTGATAAACACTCAGTGCATGTAAGTATAACACGATTCTTGCCTTTCACTCTAACTCCTCCATCAAAGTAAATAAAAAGTTATCAGATCTCTCCAACAACCACTCATATATTGCCACAAAATGCTTAAAGATTCAAGTAGAAAAGGAATATAATATGCCTATGCGCGCTTATAGAGTCACATTGTATGCCAGCTATATCGGCTACATCACGCAAGCTATCGTCAATAATCTGCCTTCCTTACTCTTTGTGACCTTCACTTTAGAGTTTTCTGTGACATTAGAGCAGATCGGCTCACTTATTGCGATCAACTTTATTACGCAGATGATCACGGATACACTGGTAGGAAGATATATCGACAAGATAGGATATAAGATAGCGATGATCTTAGCAGATATATTAGCGATCATCGGACTTTTCTCTTTTAGTATCTTGCCTTATTTCATCGAGCCCTATATCGCCCTTTTGATCGCTATGGTCTTTGCGGCGATAGGTGGTGGACTTTGTGAAGTCTTAGTCAGCCCTATCGTTGAATCACTGCCTTTGAGCGATAAAGAAAGCCGCATGAGCTTACTTCACTCTTTCTATTCTTGGGGACAGGCAGCAGTCGTCCTCATCGCTACTTTATATTTCATCGTCTTTGGTATCAGTAACTGGCGTATCTTACCTCTTATCTTTATGATCGTTCCCTTTATCGATGCCATCCTTTTCTATAAAGCTAAGATCATCGAGCCAAGATCTGAAAAGGACTATAGTAAAGGGGCTATATTTAAGGATAGAGACTTTAGGATCCTTATCGTCATCATGGCTTGTGCTGGTGCTTCAGAGATCACGATGTCACAATGGTCATCGTTATTTGCTGAAGAGGCTCTTGGTGTTTCAAAGACTATCGGTGATCTATTGGGGCCGATGGCATTTGCTTTGTGTATGGGCTTAGCCCGTCTTTACTACTCTACGAAGCGTGATCTTAAGATCGAAGATAGTTTACTCACATCAAGTATCTTATGTATCATCAGTTATCTTCTTGTCGTCCTTAGTCCGATACCACTACTTTCACTTCTTGGTTGTGCGCTTTGTGGATCAGCTGTCGGATTTATGTGGCCAGGTACTTTTTCTTTAGCTGCGGGAGCTTTCCCTAAAGCTAAAACGGCGATGTTTGCGATACTAGCACTAGCGGGCGATGTCGGTTGTGCGCTAGGACCTTTCATCACCGGTCAAGTATCAGGACTCTTGCATCTAGATACTGATGTCAGTCTAAGATTAGGCTTAGCTTTTGGTGCCCTATTCCCTTTTATCATGTTCATCGTCCTTTTGAAGAAAAGATCAGCTTCTAAGCTTTAAGGCTTCGCTGAGCTCATCAGTGACTTTCCTTGGCCCTCTTATCGACTTGATCCCAAGATCATTGAGTACCTTATAAGTGAACTCACCTTCAGTATATTTCTTCATCCTTTTTAAAAGGATGCCCTTTCTTCCATTATTATCCATACCTTTATTATCTGTAGAGATCACTTCATAGCGATACATCAGAGCTTTTATCGGCGCGGTGATGTAAAGATAGACGATATCCCCTTCTTTGATCCCTCTTATCGTGTGCCAGCTGATGATCTCATTTGTATCACAATACGCAAAGATATCAAAGAATGTTGGGTTAGCTGGTACTATCCATTCGTTCTTTCCATCTTCAAGGAAGCTATGGCTCATCGCGACCAGCGACATGATCTCATCATCACTTATAGTCTCATCTAATCTGATCGTGATCCAATAGCGCTTATTCATGTGATAAGCGCGATGATAGCCATCTCTTTTGACTAATTCATCGATAAGATCTGGCTCAAGCTTCACATTGATGACTTCGACTTTATCAAGCTTATCTATACCTAACTTTCTATAAGGTATATCCATGATGATACCATACCATTTTTTAGTCAAGGGGTCCTTGAAGACACCACTGTCTTTGTCACCTTCCTTTGAAAACATGAACGATGGTTCATCACCATATTCATCTATGATACTTGACGTTATGCGATCGGCTTGTAAAGTGCGAAACCATGTCTTTTTAAAACAGTGATCTTTGATATCGAAAAGGAAGTTTATAAACGCATGACGGATAGATGTGACATAGGCACCAGTCTGGGTCATGATATCGATCTGCATGTATTCTTCTTGCATATCTTTATCATAGACATAAGCGCGATAAGAACCATCCTCTTTCACTTCCATGACACCATCCATCTCATCAGCTATCTCGGTCTGATATCTATATATATCACCATCTTTGATAAAACCGTATGACTTCAAGGTCGTCATATCGATAAAAGACTTCTTGAAAACTTCAGAAACGATATTCATAACTTATGAGCGATAGGGACCATCCTATCAAATGTATAGATCTTTTCATATCCCATATCTTTAAGTATTCTCATACCTTCTTTGATATAAGTACCTAAGTGTTCCTTCTTATGTGAGTCACTACCAAGCGTGATGATCTTGCCACCAAGATCTATATACAATCTCAAGATATCTCTTGAAGGCATCGTATCGTCAATACCATAACGTGTGCTAGATGTATTGAGCTCGATGCCCTTGCCATCAGCGATGATGACCTTGAGGATCTCAGCGATGATATCCTTATTATATTCAAAAGGATAGATGCCTTCTTTATCATAACGTTTGATGACATCCAAGTGCCCTAAGACAGAATAATCCTTATATTCCTTTATCACATCATATAATTCTTTATAATAAAGATCATTGTATTCTTTCTGTGTCCGACCTTTTTGAAATGAGTCGTCCCAAAATTCTTTATCTTCTACTTGATGTATCGAAAGGATGACGAAATCAAGATCATAAGTAACATAAAGCTTTTGAAAGTCCTTGACCGTATGAGTCTGGATACCAAATTCAAGTCCTGTCTTGATGACTATCTTAGATGCATAACGCTCTTTAAGTTCAGCTGTCTTTTTGAAATATCTTGGATAATCGACATTGAGGATCTCGATAGTTCCTCTATTATGTTTCCTAGGAAATGTATCATGATCATCTTTCACACCATAATCGACATGATCTGTAAAACAAAGCTCTTCTATACCTAAAGCTATCGCATCATCGATGACATCTTCCATCTTATATGTCGAGTCATCAGAGAATTCACTGTGCACATGATAATCAAAATACATATCTAGATTATAGTCTAGTGAGCTTACTAAGACAATAAAGCTTAGGCATGGAAGTTTTGGATAAGATATTCTTTGAAGATCTGGATCGCTTTATCAGCATCTTCTTTGCGATGGATGAAAAAGAGCTGTCTTTCGATACTGGGGACGATGGGTATAGCTCTTATCGCTTCATGAGTCGCAAAGCTGTCATAAGTCTCTTTTGTACAGAAAGCATACGATATATCATAGAAAGCCATCTGGAAGCAGATATCAGCTTGTGATGAATGACCGATGATCTGTGGGTGGATGTCATGGCTTTTGAAATAGTTATCGACTGTCGTAAACATATTGGATCTCTTCGCTATATGTAATAGTGGTCTATCATCTAAGTCATCAAGAGCTATCATATCTCTATTTGCTAGATCGCTCTTCTTATTAGCTAGTAAGACAAGGGGCGATATATCAAGAAGCGTCATATCGAAGATCTTCTTCATCTCCTTATACTCTCTGTCATTATCATCTGCGTAGCAGCCCGTGATGATAGCCGCATCGATCTTTTTGGTCATGACCCTTTCGATGAGATCTCTTGCACCATCGACGGCATAGCGTACCTTGATCTTTGGGTGATCTATCTTAAAGTGATTCAGTAATTCGCCAAGCCCAGAATAGCCAAACATCCAATACAGACCAAGATCGAGCCTCATATTCTCACCTTCATCATCTGCCATGAACTCTTCATAGCGCTTTATAGTCTCTTGAGCATATTCAAGAAAAGAAGCACCGAATTTTGTGATCTCGACTTCTTTCTTCGATCTCTTGAAGATCTCATGATCGAGTTCCTTCTCTAATTCTTTGATCTGGATCGATAATGTCGGTTGCGTCACGTAGAGTGTCATGGCTGCTTTTGTAAAGCTCTTTGTCCTAGCTACTTCAACGATGTATCTTAATTGGGTTATATTCATGACTTATTATAGACATATTCTATTTTAATTATCAATATAATCAATTTTATTTATGTAAGCGTTTTTATTATACTAAAGTCACAAGGAGGATAGATCATAATGCAAATACTAGATTATGATGTCGTCGTCGTAGGTGGAGGATCAGCGGGTGTCGCTGCTGCTCTTGCGGCGTCAAGATCCGGTTCTAAGGTACTTCTCATCGAAAGAGCTGCCTATTTCGGAGGAGAAGCTACTAATTCCTGGGTCAGTGCTTACTGCGGCTTCTATACGAAAGGAGAGAAGCCTGAACAATGTGTCTTTGGTATCGGAGATGAAGTCTTAAAGAGACTTAAAGACTATGGTGAAGATGTCAACTATGTCGTCAATCCAAGTACCAAGAATGCTTCTGTACGCTTTCATCCTGAGACTGTCAAATGGGTCTTAGATGATATGATGGTAGAGTCAGATGCCGACTATCGTTTGTGCACATCGCTCATCGATGTAAAAGTCGAAGGTGACAAGATAATATCAGTCACGATCATCGATGACGAAGATAAGTATGAAGTAAGAGCCAAAGCCTTCATCGATACAACAGGCGATGCCAATATGATCCATATGGCTGGCTTAAAGACGATGTGGGGCAATGAAGACTTCGGTGTCCAACAATCATCCCTCTCTTGTCTTGTGACAGGCATCCCAAGTGGCGAGATCAAGATCGAGACGCTTGAAGCAGCGATCAAAAAAGGTAAAGAAGCAGGTATCGAAGATCTGCATAAAGAAAGAGGTATGATCGTCAAAGTCAAAGGCGATGACTATGGCTATCTCACGATACCAAGTGTCATCCTAGAAGGTCTAGATGCTAAGGAGCTCACAAACAAGCTCATCGATCTTAGACGTCAGGCTCGCTCCTATGTCAAAGCTATCAAAAGCTATGGCGAAGGCTTTGAGAAAATGGAACTCAAGGCGACAGCGCCATACATCGGTATCAGAGAATCAAGGCGCATGTTCGGAAAAGAGATCATTACAGGTGAAGATGTCTTGAATTCTAAGAAATGCGCTGACACGATTGGTCGTGGTGGTTGGCCAGCAGAGATGCATAAGGCGTCAGGGCTACAATTCGTCGCGATGAAAGAGAATGATTGGTTCGATATCCCTATCGGTTCTCTCTTGTCAAAAGACATCGCTAACTTGTTTACTGCTGGTCGCAGCATCTCATGTGAATCAGTGGCTCTGGCATCACTTCGTGTCATGGGCACAGGTTTTGCAACAGGACAAGCAGCTGGTGTCATCGCTACTTGTTATGTAAGGGATGAAGAAGTATCTACTTCTAAAGTCCAAGAGATCTTAAGAAGTCAAAATGCACTTCTTTAATGGGAGGATAGAATATGGAAAAGAGTAAAGATCTAAAGTTCTATGTGACTTTAGTCATCGCATTATTGTTTATGTTTGGGATGCGTTATGTCCCAGCGCCTGAAGGGCTCAGTGCTTCAGGTATGCAAGTCATCGGTATCTTCATTGGTATCTTGATCTTATGGCTCACAGTCTCGATCGACTGGCCATCGATCTTCTTACTTGGAGCACTAGCATTAGTTCCTGAGCTCAACTTCAATTCCATCTTACAAGGTTCATATGGAAATTCGACTTTCGTCTTCCTTATGTATACCTTTATCGTTACTTATGCTTTAGGTAAGACGAGCTTCATCAAACGTATCGCTCTTGCCTTCATCACATCAAAGTTCGCTAAAAGGGGTCCTTGGTGGTTCGTTACACTATACAGTGCTTCGATCATCTTCATCGGTATGTTTATCTCGCCGACAGTCCTTTTCTTTGTCTATCTTCCGATCTTAGAGGAGATCAATAATCTATTAGGACTCAAGAAAGGTGATAAACTTGGCGCTATGCTTATGATGAGCACTGTCATCATGTGTGGTGTCTCCAGCGGTATGACACCTATCGCCCATGTCTTCCCACTCATCGCTATGGGTCTATATTCTGATATGTATGGTGTAGCGATCGACTATGCGCGCTTCATGATCGTCGCTATCCCTGTCGGTCTATTGACCTTTGCATTGACTCTTGTTTCCTTTAAGCTCTTTTTAAGACCTGATATGAGCGCTCTTAAGAACTTTGATCTATCAAAGATGCAAAAAGTCAATGACGATATCACATTGGCTGAGAAGATCATCTTAGCCGTCTTTATCTTAGTCATCGTCTTATGGGTCGTACCAGGTCTAGTGATGTTGTTTGTGACAAGTGGTCCAGTCTTTGATTTCCTTGATTGGTTCGATGGACTTGGAACTGCTTTCCCACCACTTATCGGCGTCGTCTTGCTCTGTATCATCAGAGTCGAACATAAACCATTACTGACGATAGGAGAAGCGATGTCAAAAGGTGTCTCTTGGCCATCACTCATCATGTGTGCTGGTACACTGGCGATCGGTAGTGCCCTGACGAATGCTGATATCGGCTTTACTTCTTGGTTATCTGGCACACTCTCACCGATCATCTCTGGTATGTCACCGATCATCATGGTCCTTATCTTTGCGATCTGGGCAGCTTTACAGACCAACCTTTCCTCCAATATGGTCACTTCGACTCTAGTAACGACAGCTGCTCTATCGATCACTGCCGGCATGAGTTCGATCTGTATCCCTGGCGTCGTCATCATCGTAGGTATGCTTGCATCATACGCTTTCGCTACACCACCAGCTATGCCATGTGTCGCTATCGCTGGTAGTAGTGGTTGGACCAACACCATCCAGATGATGATCTATGGTTTCATCGCGATGATCATATCTATCTTGATCGCGACCTTCGTTGGTTATCCTATTGCCACGATGATCTTCTAATATGAAGCACTTTTCTAAGGAAGTAGCTTTCATAGTTGCCATGTTCACTAACAGCTTGGCGATCTCACTACTCGTCAAGAGCGTCTTCGGGGTATCTACTTTAAGTAGCTTACCCCTTGTTTTAAGTGATATCTTCAGTTTCATCAGCTTTGGGATGATGAATTTCGCTGTGCAAACTCTTTTACTATTGATATTGATGATCATCACAAGACAACCGAAAGCTGCTTATATCTTCAGTTTCATCATCGGCTTTATCTTTGGACTTCTAGTCGATATGTTCGATGTATTACTTGCACCACTAAGTGATCTCTTCATCCTGCGTATCATCTACTTCTTTGCAGGTTGGGTACTGATAAGTTTTGGAGCAGCTCTCTTTATCAAGTCTTCGATGCCCCTGATGCCTTTTGATGCCTTTGTCAAAGACCTTTCACTATACTTCAAGGTCAAAGTCAAACTAGTCAAGACGATCAGTGATCTCATCTTCGTCACTAGTTCTGTCATCTTATCTTTGACTTTCTTACATTCCTTAGTTGGAGTAGGTGTTGGTACGATCTTTATGGCTTTCTTTACTGGCTCACTTACTCAATGGTTTATCGATAGACTTGATAAGATATATGAGTTTAAAAGCTACACAGGCATCGCCTTGAGACTAGAAAAGATAGCTGCAATAAAGACAAGGTGAAAAAAGACTGTAAGTGATCATTGCTTACAGTCTTTTTATCAAATGCTGATATCGACCCACTGTCCTTTATGATATCTGATCGTAAAGAATAAGAATCTTGCGAATTGATCAGAAAAGACACCGATCCAAATACCAGTGAGTCCAAGATCGAAGATGCCGCCTACTAAGGCCCAAGTAACGACAGAACGAATGATAGCTACTGAAACAAGGGAACCAAAAAGCGTATATCTAGCATCTCCTGCTCCCCTAAGACAACCTGCATAAACGATCTGTGAGATCTGGAAGATCGTGATCGCTGCGATGAAGTAAGAGATGAGGATGCCCATATCTATGACATGTGTCTCCTTAAAGAAAAGCGAGAACACATCCTTACCAAAGAAGATCATGATGATCATGATGACTACGCCCATAGCTAGACCCATCATCTGACATATAGAACCATATGTCTTGGCTAACTTCTTTTCTTTCCGTCCAAGACTTTGTCCAATAAGCGCAACAGCTGCTACTTGCATGCCATCGCCAAAAGAGAAAGACAATGAAAGGATATTCATACCGACTTGATGTGCAGCAAAGGCATCAGTACCAAGTCCTGCAGCTAAGATCGAAGTAACGAGAAAACCGACACGCATGACAAGATTCTCGATAAAGAAATTGTTCGATAATGAAAGTGTCGTCTTAAAAGCAGCAAAGGAAGGTCTGATCCTTTCTTTGATGATATAGCCAAGTGAGATGAAGCTGCCCTTTTTTAATATCGAGATCAAAGACATGATAAATGCGACCACTGTACCAAGAACAGTCGCCAAGGCTGCACCAAATAATCCTAGTCGTGGAAAACCAAAATGCCCTTCGATCAATAGATAATTGAAGCAGATGTTGACGATACTGCTTGTCACGTTAGTCGTCATCGCGATCTTCGTATTACCACTACCTCTTTGAGCAGCATTGATCGCTAAAGACAAGACATTGAAGATCATCCCGGCTTGAATGACGATAAAATAGGTCACAGCACCAGCATGTGTCTCTGGATTAGACCCACAAAACTCGATGATAGGATCAGCAAAAGCCACGGAAGCAAAAGAGACGATGATACAAGCTACGACGACAAAGATCATCGATGTCACAAAGATCTCATTAGCATTCTTCTTGTCTTTTTGGCCATATCTTCTAGCTACAAGAGCGCTGATCGCCACATTGATCGCCAGAAAAAGTGTCAAGGCGATGAATTTTGGCTGTGTCGTAAGACCGACCGATGATACAGCAGCTGTCCCTAAAGATGAGACCATCATCGTATCGATCATACCAGCTAAGGAGACGAAAAAACTCTCTAGGACAGCTGGCCAAGCCATCCTAAATGCATCTTTCATAAGAAAAGACTTGCCCTTTAGTACTTCTTCCATGCGAATAATATAAACTCCATCGTCACTTATTGCAATAAGATGATATAAGTATGATCATGAAAAAAGTCCCCTGATGGGACTTGTTTCATTCATGTAATATGTACAAGGAGAAATAAATGAAATGATTTGCTTGCGAGCATATTAAACCAAATAATTATGTTCGATTCGTGAAATTTCAGATATTTCTTATAAACATCATGCGATCTTTGCCATTTATATCCTTGATCACACTGATCTCTTCATCGACAAAATACTTCTTTGCCTCTTTAGTGAGAGCTTCTTTTTGATCATAGCCTATCTCAAAAGCCATCATGAACTTATCATTGAGGACTTTCTTAGCATCTTTGAATATCATGCGATAATACTCTAAGCCATCTTTTCCACCAAATAAGGCGACATGTGGCTCATAATCAACAACAGATGTCTCCATCTCTTCTTCACTTGGGATATATGGTGGATTTGAGATGAGGACGTCAACTTTGATACCCTCTTCGATAAGTGGTTTCAACATATCACCGCACATGAACTTGATATCGACATCATTCTCTTTGGCGTTATATCTTGCTACATCAAGAGCTTCTTTAGAGATATCAGTGGCGATCAAAGAGAACTTAGGTTCTTCTTTTTTTAAAGCGATGGCAATAGCACCACTGCCAGTGCCGATATCGACAGCTTTGATGACTTCTTTATCTTTGAAATCTTGATCACAGAAGCTCAAGATATGTCCAACGAGCTCTTCTGTCTCAAAGCGCGGGATGAGGACGTTCTCATCGACTTTGAGCTTATACCCCCAGAAATAGCAATATCCCAAGACATAATACATCGGTTCATCTTGTAAGATACGCTTGATGCCACTTTCGAACTTCCCTGCTACTTCTATATCGGCATCATTATCAAGCTCCATATAGAGATCGATACCTTTTTCATTACACAGTTCAAAAAGAAAGGCTCTTGCGACTTGCATGTCGATACCTTTCTTACGCAATGCATCCTTGTATAGATATATGAGCTTATGATAAGTCGTCATCTAACAGTTTCTCTTTCTCTTCGTTTGCTAGTAGTGCATTTACGATATCATCGAGCTTACCATCCATGATGCGATCTAATTGATTGATCGTGAGTCCGATGCGATGATCAGTAACACGATTCTGTGGATAGTTATAAGTACGTACTTTCTCAGATCTATCTCCCGTACCGATCTTCGATCTTCTTATCGCTCCCTCTTTCTCTCTTTTTTGACGCTCATATTCTTCATAGACTCGAGCTCTGATGATCTTGAGGGCTGTCTCTCGGTTAGCCATCTGGCTTCGACCATCTTGACAATTGACAGTTATGCCAGTTGGCTTATGCACGATACGAACCGCACTATCAGTCTTATTGATATGTTGGCCACCAGCACCAGAAGCACGATGAGTCTCGATCTCAAGGTCGCTATCTGGGATCTCGATATCAGCATCCTCAACATCTGGCAATACTAAAACGGTAGCTGTCGAAGTATGGATACGCCCTTGCGTCTCAGTCTTTGGTACGCGTTGGACACGGTGAGCACCACTTTCAAATTTAAAGTGACGATAAGCACCTGTGCCTTTGACTAAGAAACTGATCAGTGCATAGCCACCAGCTTCTGACTCACTAGCTTCCATGACCTGGGTCTTATAGCCTAGACTCTCAGCATAATAGTTATACATACGATAAAGATCGCCTGCAAAAATATTGCCTTCATCGCCACCAGCAGCACCTCTGATCTCAACGATACAGTCATAGTCATCTTCCGGATCTTTAGGCACGAGTAAAGCATCGATCTTTTCTAATAAGACCTCTCTTTTTGCTTCTTTGTCAGCTATCTCTTCTTTAGCCATCTCTTTGAGCTCATGGTCATCACTGTGTAATAGTTCCGTAGAACCTTCGATATCACTGTCATAAGACTTGAGCTCTTGATAAGCGAGATAAGCTTCTCTTAGGGATGCTTGTTCTTTGGATAGCTTAGTGACTTGCTTCATATCTTTGACGATATCTTCACTTGAAAGCATCTCACTTATCTCATCATAGCGTTTTTGAATATTCTCTAGTTTGATATATCTTGCGTCCATCTTACTCCTTGTCTAATGTTGGATGGTCTGGCACTTCATGGCAGTGCCTGCACCTTGCTTCATAACTCTCACTGGCACCGACCAAGACGACGGGATCTTTATAAGACGCTGGTCGTCCATCGATGATCCTTTGTGTGCGGGTCGCTGGTGCTCCACACTTATTGCATACCGCGGTGAGCTTGGTGACGAATTCAGCTTGTGTCATGAGTTTTGGCATCGGACCAAAAGGCTCGCCTCTGAAGTCCATATCAAGGCCTGAACACATGACCCTCTTACCAGCATTAGCCAACTTATCACAGACTTGACAGATCTTATCATCAAAGAATTGTACTTCATCGATAGCCACGACTTGTGTGCTCTCTCTTACATGATCTAAGATCTCAAGCGCATCAGAGATAGGATAGGATTCCACTGAGCTTCCAGCGTGTGATACGACTTTCGTATCGCTATAGCGATCATCGATCTTTGGTTTGAAGACCATGATCTCCTGTTTACCAAATTCTAATACTTTGATCCTTCTGATCAGCTCTTCCGTCTTCCCTGCAAACATACAACCGGTGATGACTTCGATCCAGCCATCGCGATATCTATGATACATAATATTTCTCCTTCAATTTATAAAAATAAGAGCTATTGCGCGCTCTTATCTTTAAGACCATATTTCTTATTGAATTTTTCAATTCGTCCAGCTGCTGCCGCAAATCTTTGTCTGCCAGTATAGAATGGATGACAATTTGAGCAAGTATCGACTCTGATATCACCTTTCGTCGAACCTGTCTCGAATGTAGCACCACAGCTTGTACAAGTAACAGTCACTCTCTTGTAATCTGGATGAATACCCTTCTTCATAATCTTAACTCTCCCTTCTGCCTTAAGTATCATGTCAACTTAAAGTAAGTGCTTATGGATTATAACACAGCTCAAATAGTATCGCAATCATATTAAGCAAGTTTCAAGTTTAAGCTATCATACTTTTTTGACCATGTGCTCGTCTGAAGAGAGATAACACCATGTATACTTACCTTGTTTCAGCGATGAACGCTGATATGTCTTCGATCACATCTTCAGCGACCTTACCTTCTTGCATATATGCACTCGGTCCCTGATCTAGATCACCTTCCATAAAGATATGAGTGAGGGATGGATATGAGATAAAGATCCCATCTTTGATATTCTCTTTCCACAATGACATATCTTCCATCGTTACTTGATAGTCTTCTTCGCCTTGCAAGAATAGTTGGGGAACAGTGATATCCTTTGCAGCTTCTAGCTGATCGTAATTCAAGATATCCTTCCAATATGCTTTGTATGCACCCATTACTTGCTCGTCATCAGCTAGAGCATCAAGATCTTCTAAACGAACGATCTCTTCTTTATAAGAGCTTAGATCATTTCCTTCAAACGTCTCAAGATAGCTGATCTGATCTTTGATCAGTGTGATAAGATCTCTTGCAGGCGCTGCCATATAGATGAGCCCTTTGACATCGACCTCATCTTCAACAAGAGGCAATATCTGGCCACCTAGACTATGCCCAAGAAGGTAGATATCACTAATATCATCACGTTCCTTCAATAGATCATAAGCTGCTATCGCATCTATGACATATTCATCTGAGACAGTAAAATCGACATCACTTACGACCTCTTTTGGATATAAGTAGGTCCTCTTATCAAAGCGTAGAGTAGCTATCCCGTTTTGTGCAAGACCCTCAGCAATATCTCTAAAAGGCTTATTGGGGCCTATCGTCTCATCGCGATCATTTGGGCCACTGCCACTGAGCAT
>CALVCT010000024.1 GCA_944326055.1 uncultured Erysipelotrichaceae bacterium | reverse complement strand
TATTTATCTAATAGCCATCTAGCAATATCGATAATTCTAATTCCATCGCTTTGGGTTTCATCATGCTTTGTTCTTGCAATAATCATTTTGGGGTATGCATCATTGATGGATAATAGAGGTGATAGTTCTCTATCAAATGTTTCTTTTCTAGATATATCATCAGAAACTTGTATGTATGTTTTTATTCCATTTTTAATAGTTACAAAATCTATTTCTTTTTTATATAGTTGTCCGATATATACTTCATATCCTCTACGTAACAACTCGATAGCTACAATATTTTCATATAAATGACCATAATCAGTATCTTTAGAACCTAAAAGAGCAAATCTAAATGATGTATCTGCTAAATAGTATTTCATTTCAGATTCAAGGTATTTTTTTCCTTTAATATCATATCGCTTCATTGGATAAAACAAAAAACACCTACACAAATAATCGAGATAAGATCCAACAGTTTTATCGTTTGTTTTATATGTACTACTTGTTAGTTTATTTGCAATATTTCTTATTGATGTTCTTTCACCAACTGTGTCAAATAAATAATCAACAATTTTATTAAGCAACACCTCATCTTTAATTTTGTATTTTTCAACTATATCTTTGACAACTGTACTACGGACAATTTCTAATTGATATTTTCTTTTATCTTCGATTGTTTTGTATAGATAAGAACCTGCCATACCACCTTCAAGAACATATTTGTCAAATGAATTATCTATATCTGAGGAAGGATAATAAAGTAAATATTCGTCAAATGAAAATGGATAAATATCTATTTGAAAAACTCTTCCTCTGAAAAGTGTTGCTAAATCACTAGATAAAAGAAAAGCATTCGAACCAGTTAAATAAATATCAAATCGTTCTTCTTCATGGAGACTATTTATAGTTTCTTCAAAGTCTTGACACATTTGTATTTCATCGATAAGTAAGTAATTATTAGAATTGTCACAGTATTTAGAATCGATGTATTCATAAAGGTCATTTCCGTTTCTTAATTTCTCATATTTTTTCAAATGTAATGGAATTCGAATTACATTGTTTGTAGTTTCTCTCTTTAATACATTTGCATAAGCATCTAATAATTTTGATTTTCCAGATCTTCTTAATCCTGTAATTACTTTTATATCCGGTATATCTTTAACTGCTTGAAGCTTGTTTAAATAGTAACTTCTTTCAATTAATTTCATAGTATCACATCCTTGATTTGATTATACTATTTCGCAAAAATTAAAACAATTCAAATTTGCGAAACGAATAAATGCGTTGTTAGTGAATATCAGTTCGCAAAAATGAAAATATCTTATAAATTCGGAATAAGCGTTTGTACAAGATATTCAATTTCAAACACAATGGTTATGTTTCATAAAGAGCAAAACTGCTATAAGAAGAGATCAGAAATACTATTTATCGGATACGGCTATATATTTTGCAATGAATACAGATAATAGATTAAGTTTTGGTCCATCACTGGAAAATATCGTTTATTTATATTTAGCCAGTCATGATTACCAGATTAGCATTGGCAAGATAGGAAAATTAGAATGTGATTTTATTGTACGCAAAAAAATGGAGATTATGCTTATATTCAAGTTGCTTATACTTTGCAAGGTGAAGATATAAAGGCTACTGAACGTATTAAAGAGCGAGAGTATCGACCATTTAGAGAAATAAGAGATGGTTATCCACGTTATATCATTTCACTGGATAGATTCCGTGACCAACAAGAAGGTGTGCATCATATAAATGCAATCGATCTGTTCTTGGGTAAAGAAAAAATATAATGAACATGTTTTAACGTTGCAGTGGTATTGGGACTATAAGTAGATGTGGCAATGCAACAGGTAAGCAACAAAAACGACATAAAGTATTTATTTTATAAGGTTTTGAAGTTTTCAAAACACTGATCTATCGTCAAAAGAAGATCTGATGGTTTTAAGATTTATGCAGATCTACGATTTCTAGCAAATAGATATTTGATGACAGGATATAAAGCTATAATGATCCCTACGACGATCAATATATCTAACATAGATAGATATGGATCTAATTGAGATGTTGGGGATAGCTCAGCGATCGATATCGCTGTTCTAGAAAAAACACTTGCAACGATGGCGATCAATGATATAAGAATACCAGAGATCACATATTTGAAATTATCTTGAGAATTCACTAGCTGATTACCTCCTATAGAAGTTTCAAAAGCGGATGCTGTCTTGATCCGCTATTTTCTTTGTCAGGATATATTTATTTTATAAACTAAAACACTAAGATAGATCGAGCTATCTTACATCTCCGTTTTTATACCTCTGTGGATCATAACGTAGCATACGGTCACCTTTTCTCCGACCTTAGTCTAACATTAAATGTAAGCATTTACAATATGTCAGAATAAGTATCGCCTTTAGAAAACGAACAGCTGTTATCTCTTTTTATTGTAGATATGTCCAAGATCAGCATATCTTCTTGTGATCCATGAGCAGATACCATCGAGACCTGGATAGATCAATCTCTCAGAGATATTGATATAGTCGAGCTTATCACGTATCTCGAGCTTCACTTCTTTTGGGATGATGATCTTTGTAAGCGTGTCTAAAGGATCGTCACTCAAGAGGTCTTGGATCGAGTAGCGTGTATCAGAAGTCATTGAAAATAGGGCATATTGATTCGTCATCCTATTAGTTTGACTTGCAGGTTCAAAGAAGACGAAATATGGCTCTGTACTCAGGGCTTCAAACTCGTCGATATCTTTTGCGTGTGCATCTAACATACTCAAGGTGAAACTTTGAGCGCCAGATATGTCGAGTTCTTCTTTAAGACAGTCTGGAAGTCTATTTCTGCCTGCGCGCATATCTATGCGATAGATGACACCATCTTTATCGTATTTATAGATATCTTCAGTCGCAAAGTGCGCTGCAACAAGTGGAGAGTATGTCCAATCAAGAAGTCTTGTTGGGAGGCCATAGTGTTGTCCTAGGGCCAACATCTGCCAAAATGATGAACAGTCTTTCACATCAGTATAGCCGTATTTGAGGAAGCTGCGGTTGATCGAAGTCTCTAGGCTTAGATCATGACTACAGACACGGTTGAGTTTCGATCTCAGTTCATAGTCTTTATCGCAAAGACCGCGATAGACATAATTATCGCGGTATCTTTGGGTCTTTGTGTCAAAACATTCCTCGAAGACGAGATCTTGTAGTTCTTCGAAGCTATGGATCACATATTCTTTCATAGCCATGATTATATCATAGTGTAGTATGCATAGCCTCAAAGATCGATGCGTACATAACCATCGCTGCTGATGATCTCAAGGACTGGCTCATCTTTGAGCAGGTCTTTTGACTTCTTTAGGATATTGGCAAGTTTCATAAGGTCTTTGACTTCAAGGTCGCTAGCGGTCTTGTCCTTCAAGATGCGCATCGAGAAGCGATTTAAGAGGATGAAGTTGGGGATATTGAGTTTGATATCCTGTTCATCATCCTGGATGATGATCTTCATTCGACAAAGATCTCCACGATATCACCATCTGATGACTCGATCTCAAGCAACTTGCCTATTACACCCTCTGATGCCATCGTCAAGACTTGATCGAAATCGATGCCGCTTAGATCGACATTGCCGACATTGATCTTATGCTCGCCTGACATCATAAGTCCCATCTTGACTAAAGCCATTGGTAGGTTGATCTTGATCTTGTCACCATCTGAACTGTCGACAACAAGTCTAAGCACCATCTTATCGAGAGGCTTCCTCACTTCTTCAGGTACTAGTTTCGTCTCTTCTCCTTTATTGCGTACTAGTTCATCAAGCGACACTTCAAATAGATCAGCTAAAGCTACAAGTAAGCTTAGATCAGGCACACTGATGTCGTTCTCCCATTTTGAGACAGCTTGTGCTGTGATGTTGAGTTTGTCAGCTAAGTCTTCTTGCGTCATACGCAAGAGCTTGCGCCTATCGGCGATATTTTGTCCTAGTGTTTTCATATGACGACCTCCTTAATTCTCTAGGATGAACCTTTTTGAGTTCTTATTTAGACACATGTAGATGATGGGTATGATCGACAAGATAGTGCCGATCGAGAAGATGGTCCAAGTTGCAAAGTGATCACAAAGAAAGCCATATAATAGTGATGACAGTGCCGAGCCACCAACACTTGCCGCAGTGAAGAAACCTAATATCGCGCCTCGTGAGCCCTCAGGCAGAGCTAAAGTCAAAGCTGCACTGAAGACTGAGTTGCCTAAGACATTGAGCGCTGAGGCGATAAAGAGAGCTGGCAGCATGATATAAAAGATACGGATATTATAGGCGATAAGAAAGAAGATACCAGAGCCGATAAAGCCTCCTACAAACATCAGATACCTCGTCTTATGAGAGAAATTATGGATGCTGAGGATGAAGACGACAAGTAAAGAAGCGGCGGTCTGAGCTGCTGCAAAGACACTGTAATCTTCAATATCGAAGCCACTCTCTAAGATGAAAGCCATGAAGAGATCCATCGATCCTGCACCTAAAAGATTGATGATGATAGCAACAGGAATGAAGATCTTTAAAGCTTTATCTTCAAAAATCTTCTTTATCGCTCCTTTTATATCGATAAGCACAGACTCGATAGAGATCTTTTCTCCCTGTTTTGAAGTCTTAGGCAGTCTGATGAAGACTTCTGTAAGAGCTGATAGTAGATAAGAGATACCATTGATCACGATGATCAGTGGCACACCTAAAGATACGACTAAGACACCAGATATCGCATCACCAACAAGATTGATGATCGATGAGATAGTACCACTCATCGATTGACCACGCATCATCTCGTCATGGGGTATGACATCGATGAGTGCTGTATTGATAGCTGGTGAGAAGAAAGTACCACATAAAGCAGCGATAAAAGCAGTGATGAGGATGACCGTGATACTAAGATGTCCGCTGAAAGCGATAGCGCCAGTGATACAGAGTACGACACCTCTTATAGCATCCATCATGACTATCATCCATCTTCTATCGGTCCTATCGATGATCGATCCAGCAAATGGCAGCAAGAACATCCTGACCAACATACTGATACTAGCTGTTAATCCCATCAATGTCGTCGATCCTGTATTGGCATAGACCCAATAAGAGATAGCTACTGAATATAAGATATCACCGAGATAACTTACAGCGCTACCTTGCATAAGTAAGATAAAGTCTCTGTTGAAAAGTTTCTTGTGCATCTTCTTTTCCTTCTTTCTGGCTCTATCATAGCCCTGTAGCCGAATCAAATGAAGATATCGATAGTTAATTTCCTATATTATTAGTTGAAATTGATACAACTTACAGTTGATACGTAGATCGTCTTGATTGTAAGAAACAAAGCTCTCTGCTATAATCTCGCACTGATCGGAGGATGACTATGAAAACAAGAAAACTGACACAAGACCTATATTGGACAGGTATCATCGACCGTGATCTAAGAGTCTTTG
The DNA here is from genome assembly GCA_944326055.1 of uncultured Erysipelotrichaceae bacterium. Classification (GTDB taxonomy): domain Bacteria; phylum Bacillota_I; class Bacilli_A; order Erysipelotrichales; family Erysipelotrichaceae; genus JAHHTG01. The sequence continues at coordinate 1,165 of CALVCT010000024.1, read as the reverse complement.
ATATCATCATGTATACAGAATATGGTACGACATATAATTCATATATCTTGAAGACAAAAGGACATACGATCTTGTTTGAGACGGCGAAAGCTAAGTTCTTTGATGATTATCTAAATGAACTCAAAGAGATCACCGATATCAAAGATATTGACTATATCGTCATCTCACATACAGAGCCAGATCACAGTGGTAGCGTTGAAAAACTCCTTGAGATCAATCCTGATATCAAGATCATCGCAACACAGACCGCTATTAATTTCTTAAAAGAGATCGTCAATCATGATATAGATGCGATAGCGATCAAAGACGGCTTAGAGATGACTTTTGACGACAAGACACTCAAGTTCTTCTTTGTGCCTAATCTACATTGGCCAGACACGATGTATACCTATATCAAAGAAGAAGGCGTCTTAGTGACTTGTGATAGTTTTGGTGCACACTATGCAACAGAAGATATCTTATTATCGAAAGTAGAAGACCATGAAAGCTATATGAAAGCTTCTAAGTACTACTTTGATAATATCTTAGGGCCATTCAAGCCATATATGCTCAAAGCACTAGATAAGATCGAAGGCCTAGATATCAAGATGATCTGTACTGGACATGGACCGATCATCGATACAGATATCGAAACGATGATGAAGATCTATCGTGAGTGGTCGACTGTCGAAAAGCTTGAGAAGAAACTCGTTGTCATCCCTTATGTCAGTGCTTATGGTTATACTAAAGAGCTTGCAGAGGTCATCGCTGAGGGGATCAAAGATAGTGGTGATATCACTGTCAAGCTATATGATATGGTCACAGCTGATAAAAAAGAAGTCGAAGCTGATCTTTTAAGATGTGATGGCTTCTTACTTGGGTCGCCAACGATATTGAATGATGCCTTAGCGCCTATCTATGAAGTGACACTTTCGATGTATCCACCGACCCATAGTGGTAAGATCGCCAGTGCTTTTGGCTCTTATGGATGGAGTGGAGAAGCAGTGCCTAATCTGCTTGCTCGACTGAAACAGTTACGTATGGTCATCAATGATGAAGGGTTTAAAGTCAAGTTCAAACCAAATGTCTCTGATCTTAAGAAAGCTAGAGAGTTTGGCTATCATTTTGGACTGAATATCTTAAATAGAGATTGCAAGATCTAAGGGCTCGTTGAGCCCTTTTTAGA
>CALVCT010000023.1 GCA_944326055.1 uncultured Erysipelotrichaceae bacterium | reverse complement strand
AGAAACGTGTTTTCCATCGCATATGACTTCGTTATATACATCATCATCTAATAAAGCAGCACCAAGAGTACCCATGTTTCGATGATGGATACCAGTCATTACGTTTGCAGTATGAGTTGTGACCGTTATTCCTTCTTTAAATGCTTTTTTGGCTTCATCATACATGCAATTTGTATGGGCAAGCGATACTCTGATGCCTTGATCTGTAAGATATTTGATCGCTTCGCTTGCTAGTGGCAGTTCTGCAGCTAAAGCTACGAGTTTTAATTTGCCGTTTGCTTTTTCGACCATTTCTCTAACGTGATCTAAGTCGATATCTGGATGACCAGTATCAATTCCTTTTTCACCTACTCGATTGAGGTATGGCCCTTCAGAATGGATACCTAGGATCTTTGCGCCGTCGTTATCTTGATCTGCAAGTCTTGCGATGATCTCAAAAGCATCTAGATCGACCGTTGTCGGTAAGATCCCTGTAACACCTTGAGAAGCGAGACCTTTTAGATACCCTTTCAATTCTTTTTCGATTCCTTCAGCATCTTTTTCAATACCCATAGCACCACAGCCTAAAGTGCCATGATTGTGAGTGTCGAAGATTCCAGGGATGATACGCATCTCACCAACATCAAGATCGATATCAGTCTTTTCATCATATGGAAGGATATCTTTTATTTTGGTTCCTTCGATATCGATGATCCCTTCGATGCATTCATCATATGTATATATTCTTTTTGATCTAATTTTCATTACAGCCTCCCAAACAATTCAAACACATCAGCATAAGAGACGAGCTCTATATCGTTCTCTTTTATAAAGTCTTTCAACCATTTTGATGTAACTAGCTCTAAGTCTTTACACCTTTCGATCGAAAGCGATGTCATATTGAAAAGATCAGCATCCACATAACCAGGATGACCACCAGTCAAGACATACTCGTGTTTCAACAACTCATCTTTGTGCTTCTTGAATTTGTTTAGTGGACTCTTTCTTATCTGTGCTTCAGCATTGAACACTTTAGTCACTGACACATCGTCTTCTTCCTCATCTTGAAATTCAAAGAAGGTGCAGAAGAACTTTGACATATAATCAAATGTGATTGGTAGGTCTTCTTCTTTGCCTATCCTGTGCATCGCTTTGATCATCGTATCGGTCGTGATCGAATGACCGTTCAGATATTTAGGCTTTTGACCAGTAAGTTCAACGAATCTTTCAAATTGAGCACGGTATTCTTTATATACCTCATCAAATGGAAATAAGGTATTTTGGCCATCTTTTGTCTTCCATAATTCATTATTGACTCTGACTTTTGAAGGTAGGAAACGGCCGTTTTCATCGACGAGATCTGGTATCTCTTTTGGGTCACTTACTGAAGGGCCAGCCACAAGATTAAAATCGATACCAAAACAAAAGTCTGGCCTCTCTTTGATAAATCCTGCAGCCCATGGAGCGATCTCCATGTTGGTAAACATTCCTGTACTGGTAATGACACCGTTGTCTATACCTTCAATGATTCCGTAAGTGACTCCTTTGGTGAAGCCATAGTCATCTGCTTGTACTAACAATTTCATAGTAAACCCTTTCTTTTTAATTCTTTGAAATTTGTCAATGTGACTTTATTGTCAAATATCCACTCTTTGATCTTATTGTTGCACAATAGATCAAGTTCTACCAGTCTTGTCATCGTTAAAGTCGACATCTTAAGAACATCTTTATCGATGAATCCGGCATGCGTATGTAGCATACAAACACGATCTTCATTCGTATGATCAGCTAAGGTAGGTAGCTGGTGTATTCTTGTTTGATATGGATGGAGTTTGATAAAGCAGGACTTAGATCTGATGATATCAAGATATAAGTCTATCTGTGCTTTTATCTCTTTATACGCATCATCATAACTTATACGATCAGATCGATAACGTCGACCAAACGTTATGGTAATGAGTTGCGTGTAACCATTTGTCATCAGTTTTTAATTTCATAAAAAAGAACCCTTCTGTTTGAAATTACTTTCACCTTATCTGGTATCAGATAAGGTGAAATCATCATTGTCCAAACAATTGGGTTCAGTGTACTATAGATCCCCTTCTATAGTCCTTTTTATATAAAGATATATATTAAATGCGCTTTCAGGCGATCTTATCGTCCCTGGAAATATTGTTTAACGATGTCTTAAAGGTTATAATACCCACAAGGAGGAAATGGGAATGAAGACGAATATCGTTGTTCAATGCGATGGTGTAGATACACCTGTTGAAGAACTCGAAAAAGCAGTCAAGGAAGAACTCAAGACTCTTGAAGTCAAAGTATCAAAGCTCAAGAGTTTAGATATTTACTTCCAACCAACTGTTGGTGAGACATATTATCGTGCAGTCGATGCTGACGATAAAGAGATCACTGGCAAGCTTGCTTAAGAATACGGCTATCAAGCCGTTTTCCTTTCCCTATGTATAGATATGTTGAATAAAGAGATGACATTAAAGAATATGATCGACATGGTGCCAGGTGGCGATGACATGGCAATGTTGGATCTAGATGTCGTAGTCTATATCAAAGCGACTATCGTTTCGATCGATAAGCAGATCAATCATGCTTTTATAAGGCACATGCTCATTGAAAGATATCAAGATGAAGTGTTGGATACTTTCAAGGCTTTCGATAAGACAGTCTTCTATGATTTCATGTATGCCGATGAAAGAGCGATCACGATCTTTGAATTGTATTCTAAAAAGACCTATGCAGAGACAGAGTCGCTTCTAAGTGAGATACTTGAAAGCTATAGTCATGATGCCGAGGTCCTCTTTGATATCTATACACATGATATGCATGCTTATCGTTTGAGCGATCTTGATGCGATAGTCAAAAACGATAGATTATATTAGACATAGGAGTGTTCTATCTCCATTACACAATAGAGTGAAGAGTCATGCGCATGGACTCTTTTTTCTATCTCTTTGCGGATGACTTCATGATCTACTGTATCAGAGATAGGTAAAAGGACATCGAAGATAAGATTAGTATGTGTTGGTCCACTGACGATACGGAAGTCATGGATATCGTAGCTCTCATTTATCTCTTTGACTATCTTGCGGACGACTTCTTTGAGCTTTTGGACACGATCATCATTGATGTCGATAGGATCCATGTGGATAGTAGCTAAGATATTAAAGTGTTTGAGGATGTCTTTTTCAATGATGTCGATCGCATCGTGAGTCTCCATGATATCTTTGGAACTATCGACTTCGACATGTAGTGTCATGAAACGCCTTCCTGGTCCATAATCATGCAACATGAGATCATGGATACCAAGTGCGACAGGACTTTCCATAACGAACTTTTCGATCTCTTTGATGAGCTCTTTATCAGGAGCTTGACCTAAAAGTGGATCTAATGTTGACTTGAAGATCTCGATACCTGACTTGATGACAAAGATCGAGACTATGATACCGATGATCGCATCGATCGGTAGGTCGATCAAAGGTACAAGTAATAGTGATATGAGTGTCGCTGATGTCGCTATGACATCGTTTCGACTATCTAAAGCAGCAGCTTTGAGTGCTTCTGAATCGATCATCTTACCAGCTTGCATGTTGAAATAGCCCATGAAGATCTTGATGATGATCGAAAAGATCAAGATGATGACGACGATATAAGAGAAGGTCACTTCTTCAGGGTGGATGAGTTTATCGATCGCTTCAAATAGTGAAGATATACCGACATAGATGATGATGAAAGAAATGATCATCGCTACGATATATTCGATACGTCCATGGCCATAAGGATGTTCACTATCAGGATGTTTGCTTGCTAGTTTGAAGCCAAAGAGCGTTGCTAGGTTAGAACCCATATCAGATAAGTTATTGAGACCATCGGCTGTGATAGCTACTGAGCCTGTGATCATGCCACAGCTGACCTTGAAGATAACAGAGACAAGATTGAGAACTATCGATAAGATACTGGTGATGACACCATACTTCTCTCTGACTTTCACATCTTCAGTATTTTGATAGTCTTTAATGAAGACTTTGATAAGTTTATCGAACATGACTAGATTATAGACCAATTGAATTGTGAAATCTATATGGCAAATAGCTGTGGATAAGTCAAAAGATCAATACATATAATGAGAAAAAGATGTAATTGTGACAAAATCGTGAAAGTGTAAGCCTTTACATCAAAACTTCTTTTGATTATAATGAGAGCAGCTGATAAGTAAGCGTTTGCGAAACTTATCAAGTAGTCAAAAAGAAAGGAATTAAAGAAAGAATGAAAAAATTTTTGGCACTAGCTCTAGCAGCTCTAATGTTAGTGGCGCTCGTCGGTTGTAGTTCAAGCGAAACTCCATCCACAGGCGGCACAGAAGGCGAAGACACAACAGAAGTTGCTAACAATCAGAAACCACTTATTTGGTTCAACCGTCAGCCTTCTAACTCAACTACAGGTGAGTTAGATGCAGCAGCTCTCAATTTCAACGAAAACACATATTATGTTGGTTTCGATGCTAATCAGGGTGCTGAACTACAAGGTCAGATGGTCTTAGATTACATCAATAATAATATCGATGGTCTAGATCGTAATGGCGATGGCGTCATCGGTTACGTCTTAGCTATCGGTGATATCGGTCATAATGACTCTATCGCACGTACAAGAGGTGTCCGTAGAGCATTAGGTACAGCTGTTGGTGATGAAGGTACTGAAGACAGTACACCAGTTGGTACTAACACAGATGGTACTTCAACATATGTTAAAGATGGTGAGATCACAGTCAATGGTACGACATATATCGTTCGTGAGTTAGCTTCTCAAGAGATGAAGAATGCTACAGGTGCTACTTGGGATGCAGCTACAGCTGGTAATGCGATCAGCACATGGTCAGCTTCATTTGGTGATCAGATCGACCTAGTTATCTCCAATAATGATGGTATGGGTATGGCTATGTTCACTGGTTGGTCAAAAGATAATGGTGTTCCAACATTCGGTTATGATGCTAACGCTGATGCTGTTGCAGCTATCGCTGATGGATATGGAGGCACTATCTCACAACATGCTGACGTTCAAGCTTACTTAACACTAAGACTCGTACGTAACATTCTTGATGGTGTTGATATCAACACAGGTATCGCTACAGCTGATGATGCTGGTAACACATTATCAGATGATGTTTACTACTATGATGAAGCTAACCGTTCATACTATGCTCTTAACGTTGCTGTCACAGAAGAGAACTATAAAGACTTCTTAGATTCAACAGTTCCATATGCACCAGTTTCTAACCAATTAGATGCTGAAGCACATCCAACTAAGAACGTATGGCTCAATATCTACAACTCAGCAGATAACTTCTTAAGTGCTACATATCAACCGCTTCTCCAGAACTATGATGACATCCTCAACCTCAATGTCGAGTATGTCGGTGGTGATGGACAGAACGAATCAGCTATCGTCAACCGTTTAGGTAACCCAAGTCAATACGATGCATTCTGCATCAACATGGTCAAGACAGATAACGCTGCATCATACACAGCTGTCCTCAACCAGTAATCATTCAAGAAAATCTATCAAGCCAACAAAGGAGAAGCGATTCTCCTTTGTGGCTCGTTTATGAACATCTACAGATCAATAAAGACAACGGTATATCCGTTTGATCATTAGGTGATATTGATCAGACTGATATACCGATGCTGTATAGGAGAATATTATGACAGAGAACAAAAACGATATCGTCTTGTCGATAAGGGGGATGAGCAAGTCGTTCGGACGTAATAGAGTTTTGGATCGTATCGATCTTGATGTAAGAAGAGGTACGGTAATGGGACTCATGGGTGAAAACGGCGCTGGAAAATCGACGATGATGAAATGTCTATTCGGTACTTATCAAAAAGATGAAGGTAAGATCTTGCTCAATGGTAAAGAGATCAGCTTCTCAGGACCGAAAGACGCCCTAGAGAATGGTATTGCGATGGTCCACCAAGAACTGAACCAATGTCTTGAAAGGAACGTCACAGACAACCTCTTCCTTGGTCGCTACCCAACGAAGTCTGGAGTAATTGATGAAGGACAAATGAAAAGGAAAGCTACAGAACTGTTCAGAAGACTGGGCATGACTGTCAATTTAGATACACCGATGCGTAATATGTCTGTCTCACAAAGACAGATGTGTGAGATCGCTAAGGCGATGTCTTACAATGCGCAAGTCATCGTTTTGGATGAACCTACGTCATCACTTATGACGCAAGAAGTCGAAAAGCTCTTCAGTATGATGAGGATGCTTAGAGATCAGGGTATCTCCTTTGTCTACATCTCACATAAGATGGATGAGATCTTTGAGATCTGTGATGATGTATCGGTCTTGCGTGATGGTAAGATGGTCATGACAAAGAGGACAGATGAGACGAACATGAATGAGCTCATCTCAGCGATGGTCGGAAGATCACTAGATAATCGTTTCCCACCAGTCGATAATACACCTGGAGATGTCGCTCTTTCGATCAGAGATCTCTCGACGAAGTTCAAACCATACTTACAAGACATCAGTTTCGATGTCAGAGAAGGTGAGATCTTTGGTCTATATGGACTTGTCGGAGCGGGACGTACAGAATTGCTAGAGACGATCTTTGGTGTTAGGACTAGGGCTGCTGGACGTGTCTATTTCAAAGGACGTCTCATGAACTTCAATAATGCTAAGCAAGCTATCGAACACGGTTTTGCGATGATCACTGAAGAGCGTAAAGCTAATGGTCTCTTCCTTAAGACTGACCTTACCTTCAATACGACGATCGCAAACTTGCCACAATATAAGGCTGGTCTAGCACTATCTGGTCAAAAGATGGTCAAAGCTACATCACAACAGATAAAAACGATGAATACGAAGTGTATGGGACCGGATGATCCGATCACAGCTCTCTCTGGTGGTAACCAACAGAAAGTTATCTTCGGAAAATGGCTTGAGACCGATCCAAATGTCTTCCTCATGGATGAGCCGACAAGAGGTATCGATGTCGGTGCAAAATATGAGATCTATGAATTGATCATCAAAATGGCAAAACAAGGAAAGACGATCATCGTCGTTTCCAGTGAGATGCCAGAGATCTTAGGTATCACAAACCGCATTGGTGTCATGTCTAATGGTCACTTAGCAGGTATCGTTGAGACTAAGAAGACAGATCAAGAAGAACTACTACGCTTGAGTGCTAGATACCTATGATGGGGGAAAGGGAATATGACTGACAGAAACAAGATTTTGACAGCTGAACAAGAAGAACAGCTACTAAGACCTATCGATGAATATATCGGTAATATCCAAGCTAAGATCGATGAGCTGAGGAAAGATGGAACGACGAAAGTCACATCGATCCAAAGTGATCTCGATAGTCTCAAAAGAGATCGTATCTATACAAAAGAAGAGAAAGCAAAAAGAAAAGAGCAGTTGACCAAAGAGCTAGCTAAAGCTAAAGAAGTCGAGTCTAAGAATAAAGCTGAAGTCGAAAAGCTCATCAAAGATGCAGAAGGTTATCTTGCTGCTCATTTCAAAGAGTACTATGAACCAGTCTGTGCGAGCGTTAGAGTTGAAAATAGCGTCGCACTTGAAGACTATAAAGCTAGACTAGCTGAATTAGAAAAAGAGCATAAAGATAACTTATCGAAACTCACTAACAAGCAAGAGATAAAAGATGAGAACTATGTCTATAAGAACAGAAAGTTCGATGCGAAACTCAGCTACGATAAAGCACTTCAAGCAGCTAAAGACAGAAAGCACAACGCTTATGCTCAAAAAACACACTATATAGATCTGCTACGTCTTTCGAAGTTCCCACTTTCGCAAAAATTCGCTGATCGCTGGGAGAACTATAAGTATACTTTCGATCGCAAGCAATTCTTACTTAGAAACGGCTTATATATTGCGATCGTCATCATCTTCATTGGACTCAGTATCATCACGCCTGTTTTAAGAGGTACACAATTATTGACGCTCAATAACGTCTTAAATATCCTCCAGCAGGCTTCACCACGTATGTTCTTGGCACTTGGTGTTGCAGGACTTATCTTGCTTGCTGGTACTGACCTTTCTATCGGCCGTATGGTCGGTATGGGTATCACGACTTGTACGATCATCATGCACCAAGGTATCAATACAGGACAAGTATTTGGACATGTCTTTGATTTCACTGGTGTACCAATGGTCGCTAAGATCGTTTTAGCTCTTGTCGTATCGATCGTCCTATGTACGATCTTCACTACGATCGCTGGATTCTTTACGGCTCGATTCAAGATGCACCCATTCATCTCGACGATGGGCAATATGCTTATCATCTTCGGTCTTGTCACATATGCGACAAAAGGTGTCTCTTTCGGTGCTATCGAATCAGCTATCCCTCAGATGATCATTCCACGTATCGGAAACTTCCCAACGATCATTCTTTGGGCCGTTGCAGCTGTCGCTATCGTTTGGTTCATCTGGAACAAGACTACTTTCGGTAAGAACTTATATGCTGTAGGTGGGAACCCAGAAGCAGCAAGTGTCTCAGGTATCAGTGTCATGAAAGTTACGATCGGTGCCTTCGTCTTAGCTGGTATCTTATATGGTTTTGGAGCTTGGCTTGAATGTATGCGTATGTACGGTTCAGGTTCAGCTGCTTATGGACAAGGTTGGGAGACAGATGCGATCGCGGCTTGTGTCGTTGGTGGTGTCTCTTTCTCAGGTGGTATCGGTAAGATCAGCGGTGTCGTCGTCGGTGTTCTTATCTTCACTGCTTTGACATATTCACTTACTGTCTTAGGTATCGATACGAACTTACAGTTCGTCTTCACAGGTATCATCATCATCGTCGCTGTCATCCTTGATAGCCTCAAATACGTTCAAAAGAAATAGTAAACAAGGGCTTCATCATCGATGGAGCCCTAATAAGCGGGATGTAGCACAGCTTGGTAGTGCACTTGCATGGGGTGCAAGGGGTCGCAAGTTCAAATCTTGTCATCCCGACCATAAGAGAGATATATGGAACATCTAGTTATCAGACTTGCTAAGCCGAAAGATAAAAAGGCTTGGCTAAAATATGACAAACACATACAAAATCGCGAGCTCAATGCGAAGATCGCTCAGAGAAGAGCTTATGTCGCAATAGTAGATGATAAAGTCGTTGGTATCTTGCGCTATGGCTTATTTTTAGATGAGATAGCTTTCGTAACGCATCTATATGTCAATAGAAGATATCGTAAGCTTGGTATAGGAAAAGCTCTGATGCAGCGCTTTGAAGAAGACGTGAAGCTCAAAGGGCATGATCGAGTAATGATATCGACAAGATCTGATGAGAAAGCCCAGGGTTTCTATAAGCATCTAGGTTATGA
>CALVCT010000022.1 GCA_944326055.1 uncultured Erysipelotrichaceae bacterium | reverse complement strand
AAATCAAAGCTTCCTAACTCTTTGAAGTATTGGATAGCGATACATCCAAGTCCAGTATGGATAGCTACAGGATTGTATAATGGGATGATCTCGATCCGACAGTTTGGTAAGGCACTCTTCACATCATTTGCGAAGATAAGGGCATCACCATAAGAGTCGACATGGGTGATGATCACTGTATAGGATTCATCTTGGATATCTTCTTTCATCATGCCAAGTGTCTTAGCTAGCGCCTTTTTAAAAGTGCGGGTCTTAGTCTCAACAATGATCTTGCCTTCAGTGCGTTTAGATACAGATAAGATCGGTTTGATCAAAAGGAAATCAGCGATCGTCGCACTAGTCTTTGACAGTCGACCGCTGCGTGCCAAGTGATGCATATCATTAGGAACGAGCAGTGTATTACAACTAGCAACGATCTTCTCGGCGTCATCTAGCGCTTCTCTGATATTGCGACCTTTATTTTCGATCTCATCTTTGAGATATTCTATAAGATATTTTTCTACGACAGCTGTGACACCACAATCAAGACAATGGAGCTGGATATCGTTTTGATCAGCCGCAAGATATAAGGCATTCATCGTACCACTGAGTCCAGGGCAGATCGGTACAGCGATAGCTCGATCATAGCCATTAGCTTTAAGCGACTTGAAGAGCTCGTCGATAAGGCCAAGAGAGGGCAATGATGTCGACATCTCCGAACCTTCTTTGAGACCTTTGATCACATCGACAGTCGTTACTTTTTCGATATCGAAATAGTTCTTGCCGTTGATGGCGATCTGAAGCGGCAAAGAGAAGATACCGAGCTCTTTCATCTCGTTGATACTATGACCACAACCGCTATCAGTTATATAAGCTATCTTACCCATATAAGTTACCTCCATAAGTGTATTAATTATACCAGTGTTGTATAATATTGTCATGAATATCGGTCCTTATATCAGAAGTGCATATACACTGTTAGATAGTCTCATAACTTTTGATGATCTAGCTAAGCGAGCCAAAGAGCGCGACTATGGTGTCTTGGCTTTAGTCGATCGCAATATGCATGGGGCATTAGCTTTTAAGAAAGTCATGGCATCTTATGATATCAAGACTGTCTATGGTCTTGAGATCCCATATATCATCAAAGATGTCAAAGATACGATCATCGTCTATGCCAAAAACGATGTAGGGTACAGTGCACTTTATAAGTTATCGACGCTTGTGAACGCTAAATATACGATCATCGATAGATCGATCCTTCTTGAGTATCTTGACGATCTTGTGATCGTCATCCCTTCGACATCACATTTCTTCGATATCTTTGATATCAGCCTCTTGAAGGCAGAATTCGCTGACTTCTATCTTGGGATCATCCACAATGATTATCGCCATCAAAAAGAAAAGAACGATCTGATAAAAAAGAAAGCAGCTGTGAGTGCGATCAAAGCTATAGCTTTATATAACACCTTTTATCTCGACATAGAAGATGAGCACGCTTATAGGGCACTAAAAGCCATAAAAGAGAAGACGACTATCGATGATAAAGATCTTATCGTTGAAACCGGTGTACATCTTTATGATACTGAAGAGATCTATCGATACTATGAATATGAGGATATAAGAGAGCTTAATAGATTGTTTAAAGATCTGGTCTTAAGACCAGCACTTTCTAAAAGCGAGTTACCTGATTATCCTTGCCCACACGGCTATGCGCAAAACGATTATCTTATCAATCTTGCTAAAGCCGGCCTGAACAAACGACTTAAAGGTAATGTGAGCTTAGAGTATCAAGACAGGCTTAATGGCGAACTTAGAGTCATCATCAAGATGGGCTTCACTTCTTATTTCCTTATCGTCTATGATTTTGTCCTTTATGCAAAAAGGCACGGTATCATGGTCGGTCCTGGAAGGGGAAGTGCTGCTGGTTCATTAGTGGCTTATTGCCTTGGTATAACGGATATCGATCCATTAGAGTACGGACTTATCTTTGAGCGTTTTTTGAACCCTGAAAGAGTATCGATGCCTGATATCGATATCGATTTTCCGGATGATAGAAGAGATGAAGTCATAGACTATGTCAAAGAGCGCTATGGCAAAGATCATGTAGCCCATATCCTTACTTATGGCACACTTAAGACCAAACAAGTTTTACGTGATGTTGCAAGAGTCTTATCTTATGAAGGTATCGACTCATTGTGCCGTCTTATACCATCAGAGCGTATGACACTTAAAGAAGCTTTCAAAGAAGCAAAAGGTTTTCGCGAGCGTATCAAAGCCGATGTCAAAGCTGAAGAGCTCTATTCTTTGAGTTTGAAACTTGAAGGATTGCCACGTCATTATAGTACCCATGCCGCTGGTATCGTCTTATCGAAAGCGAAGCTTGATGATGTCGTGCCATTAGTTAAGATCGAAGATGATATGTATTCTGTCACTTTCAGCACAAGTGACCTTGAAGACCTAGGTCTTATCAAGATGGACTTGTTAGGGCTGAAGAACCTTAGTGTCATTTCTGAGATCGTCGATGACGTAAAAAAAGTAGAGAAGGACTTTTCGATCCAAAAGATAGCTTTAGATGATAAAAAGACATACGATCTGATAGCTAGTGTCGATACATTAGGCATCTTTCAACTTGAATCCAGCGGCATGCAAAAGATCATCCGCGATATGCGTCCTGCTACTTTTATCGATATCGCGACAACGATCGCACTCTATCGTCCAGGTCCAATGCAAAACATCCCTCTTTATTTGGCTAATCGTCAAGACCCTTCAGCGATCAGATATCTGCATCCATCTTTAAGGCCGATTCTTGAAGAGACAAGCGGCATCATCATCTATCAAGAACAGATCATGCAGATAGCTAGATCATTAGCAGGCTTTTCGATGGCAAAAGCTGATATCTTAAGAAGGGCTATGGCTAAGAAGGATGAAAAGCTATTAGTATCTTTAAAAGAAGAATTCATTACTGGTGCCATCGCTAATGATATCAAAAGAGATATCGCCCAGCAGATCTATGATCTCATCATGAAGTTTGCAAACTATGGCTTCAATAAGTCACACAGCGTCGCCTATGCACTTATCGCTTATGAAGAAGCCTATCTCAAGGCTAACTACCCACTCTATTTTTATAAAGCTCTGCTCACAGGCGTCATCTCAAGTTTCAATAAGACTTATGAATATATTACTGAGTGTAAAAGACGGGGCATCAAGATCAAAGGACCAGATATCCTTCTTTCATATGACAGTTATACGATCGAAGATGATGCACTGAGGATGCCTTTATCGATCATCAAGAATGTTGGTTCCGTATCGATCAAGACGATAATCGAAGAAAGAGAGAAGGGGGCATTTAAGAGCTATCTTGAGACAGTCGGCCGCTTAAAGTCGATAGGAAAGAATGCGATTGAAGCTCTGATCGATGCTGGGGCTTTCGATCGCTTCCGCATGTCTCGTAAGAAGATGCGTATCAATCTTGCGGATGCGCTTAAGGTCGATGTGGGGATGTTCCTTGATGATCCGAGTATGATGATGGTCTTAGAAGAAGCTGATGATGATATCAAAGAGAAGTATCAAAGAGAGAAGGAGGTCTTTGGCTTTGCCTTCAGTATCGATCCACTAGAGAACTTCAAGAAGCGACATGGCTTAGATCTTATACCTATCTATCGTTTAAAGACACAAAAAGGGCAGATCAAAGGTATTGGTGAAGTAAAAAAAGTGAGGACGATCACCGATAAAAGAGGACAGAAGATGGCTTTCATGACAGTCGGTGACGATACAGATACGATAGATCTAGTAATATTTTCTAGGCTCTATAGTCAAGTTATGTCTATAATATTAAACAGTAAAGGAAAGTATGTCATCTTTGATGGTGAAATAGATAAAAACAGCGTCAAAGTAGAACATATCGAGGTCAAGGAATAGTTATGGTCAAAATATTGATAGTCGATGATGAGATAAAGATCCGCGAAGTGGTCAAAGAATACGCAGATAGTAAAGGGTACCTGTGTGATGGTGCTAGTGATGGCTTGGAAGCTCTTAAGATGATCGAAGATGGCGATTATGATATCGTCCTTCTTGATATCATGATGCCAAATCTCGATGGTTTCACAGCTCTAAGGAAGATCAAGGCACTAAAAGATATCCCAGTGATCATGCTTAGCGCTAGACAAGAAGAAAGTGACAAGCTCTTCAGTTTTGAAAATGGTGTCGATGACTATGTGACCAAGCCTTTTTCGCCAAACGAGCTCATGGCTAGGATCAAGGCTGTCTTAGATAGGACAAGAGCCAAAGAGCCAAAAGTCGTTCGTATCGACGATCTTGTGATCGATATCGACGCAAGGAAAGTCATGATCGAAGATGAAGTCCTCAATCTTACACCAAAAGAGATCGATCTATTGATCTATCTTGTTACGCACCAAAACATGGCACTTTCACGCGAGAAGCTCCTTGATGCAGTATGGGACTATGATTTCTATGGTGACGATAGGACAGTCGATACACATATCAAGATGCTAAGGCATCATTTAGGAGAGAAGTATCGTGACCACATCGTCACAGTCCGTGGTATGGGGTATAGATTTGAAGCTTGATCTCAAAGGCATAAAGTTCAATACGTGGTTATACTTGTTCCTTTTTTCGATGACGATACTTGTTGCCATCGGTCTTTTACAAGTCACGCTGATCAAGCCATATTTTCGCGATCAAAGGATGAATGCAATCAGATTAGCGGCTAATGAGATAAATGAGCGTCTTTTGGGTAAAGCTATCTTAGATGAGACAGATATCTCAGATACTTTCGATCTCATCCTCAACAATAATATGTGTGCCATCATCTTATCGGAAAATGGTCAAGTCATCTATGACGGTGATGCTTTAGGAGCTGTCTGCACTTTTGATAGAGAGACAGAGCTTGATGGCAAAAGCTTCATACCGAAAAATGAACCACAAAGTCTTATCACAATGGTCGAAGATGGAAAGACACTTACGACATCGATAATCTCTGATATCTCTGATCAAGAAATGGTCTTATATGGCCAAAAGATCGAAGCTGATCTTATGAACTACTATCTTTTTATCAATTCACCGATCGAGCCGATCGAATCATATATCGAACTGTTTGTCGATCAATTCTATCTTATTGCGATCTTCATCTTCATCGCTGCTATCGGCATCTCTTTGATCTTGGCTGATCGTATCGCTTCACCGATCATCAAAATCAGAAAAGAAGCAAACAAATTACGTGATGGCAATTTCGATCTTGATTTTGATATCCACTCTTATACAGAGATTAACGATCTGGCTACGACACTTGACGAGGCGGCAGAGCGTTTAGAGACGGTCGATGAATTACGTAAAGATCTCATTGCGAACGTATCACATGATATCAAGACTCCTCTTACGATGATCAAAGCTTATAGCGAGATGATCAGAGATATTAGTGGCGATGATAAAGAAAAGCGCAATAAACATCTGGCTATCATCCTAGAGGAGACTGATCATTTGGATAAACTTGTCGATGATATGCGAGAAGTATCAAAATTGCAGGCTGGTCAAAACATCTTGAAACGCACTAATTTCGACTTACAAGAAATGATCGAGAAGATCGTCAAGAACTATCAAGAGACGATCATCAAAGGTACTAGTATGAAGATAGAGATGGAGACTGTACCTTGTGTCGTCTGGGCTGATGAGACAGGCATCTTCAGAGTCATCTCGAACTTCGTTTCTAATGCGATCAAGTACTCTTTCGATGATTCAGTGATCATCATCAGGATGATCGATAGCGAAGATAAAGTGCGTGTCGAAGTCATCGATGATGGAAGGGGTATAGCTGAAAGTGAGCTTCCTTATATATGGACGCGCTATTATAAGATCGATAAAGGCTTTGCGCGCAATAGTAATTCAACAGGTCTTGGACTAGCGATCGCCAAAGCGATACTTGAAGCCCACGGTGCGAAGTATGGTGTGACATCGAAAGTCAATGTCGGTTCGACTTTCTATTTTGAACTCTCTAAGGATTATGATACAAAAGGATCATCTCAAAGGGACTGATATAGTCTTCTATCAAGACGATAAGTTCTTCAAGGTCAACACCGACACGACTTTATTAGGGCAATATATCAAGGATCTCAAGGGTAAGAGCGTCTTGGATATCGGTACGAACACAGGTGCTTTATTACTATATGCAGCACTCAAAGGTCCAAGATCTTTGACTGGTGTCGATGTGAATGAGCGTGCTTTAGAGCTTGCGAGCTATAATCTTAAAGAAAATGGGATCGAAGCTGAGCTCTATCACAGTGACATCAGTAAGTTTAGGCACGAGCTCTTTGATGTGATCATCTGTAATCCACCATATCATCAAGATGAAAAACGGAAGGAACATCTCGATATCGCTAAAAGTAAGGGCAATATGCCCATTGATGTGCTGTTTGATGCGTATCGCCATCTTTTAAAAGACAATGGGACGATATATATGATCTATCCTGCGCGATCTCTATACGACATCTTTAGATGTTGTGAGCACTATCGTTATAAGATCTATCGCATGACTATCGTCTACAATAAGGATAAAGAGGCGATCAGGACATTACTTACGCTTAAACGTGGGATCACTAAAGAGATGATGATCGAAGCACCTATCATCATTGAACACTGATGCTTGCGATATCAACGACTCTGTGCTATGATATTTGCGTTGTAGCCCCTATGAGGGTCTATAACCGCTCATAAAAGGTCTTAAAAGCTATGCTTACCTTAGATGGCGCGTCTTAAGAAAGGAAATAGGAGGTGCAATGATGTACGCAGTGATCGAAACTGGCGGCAAACAACTAAAAGTTGAAGTTGGTTCAGTCATCTACACAGAGAAGTTAGATGTTGAAGCAGGTGCGGCTTACACATTTGACAAAGTTGTCGCAGTTAATGCTGAAGGCATGAAAGTCGGTACACCATATGTCGATGGTGCTACTGTCACATGCAAAGTTGAAAAACAAGGCAAAGAAAAGAAGATCGTGATCTTCAAATACAAAGCTAAGAAAGGTTCAACTCGCCGTAAGCAGGGTCATCGTCAGCCATATACGAAGCTGGTCGTTGAAAGTATCGATCTTAAATAATGATCGAGATCGTCTACTTTACAAGTAGAGACAAGGTACAGAAACTAGAAGTTAGAGGTCATGCAGGATTCGATAATAGCGGAAAAGACCTCATCTGTGCTGGAGTTAGCTGCATCATCTTCGGTCTTATGAACGCGATAGACAATGAAGATGAAAGTGCAGAGATAGTTCAAGGGGATAATGAGATTGTGATCACCTTGAAGGATGTGGATAGAGCTAAGGTCCAAGATTATCTAGAGTTGACGCTTATTCAACTTGAGACGATCGAGAGCTCTTATCCAGAATTCATCAAACTTGAAAGGAGAAAAACACTATGACATATCGTTTAGATATCCAGTTCTTCGCTTCGAAGAAAGGTGTCGGTTCGACAAAGAACGGCCGTGATTCCCATTCTAAGCGTTTAGGCGCTAAGAAATCTGATGGTGAGTTCGCTACTGCTGGTTCTATCCTCTATCGTCAAAGAGGAACGAAGATCCATCCAGGACTCAATGTCAAAAGGGGTGGTGATGAT
This sequence comes from uncultured Erysipelotrichaceae bacterium, assembly GCA_944326055.1. Lineage (GTDB taxonomy): Bacteria > Bacillota_I > Bacilli_A > Erysipelotrichales > Erysipelotrichaceae > JAHHTG01. The sequence continues at coordinate 3,645 of CALVCT010000022.1, read as the reverse complement.
ACTCTGTTCACTACGATCGATGGTATCGTCAAATTCGAACGTGTCGGTAAGACAGGCAAACAAGTATCTGTCTATCCACAAGCTTAAGAGATCAAAGGCCCTTTATGAGGGCTTTTTTAATAGGAGTATGATATGCAGTTTATCGATAGAGTTACATTGAAACTGAAGGCAGGCAATGGCGGTGATGGTCTTGTCGCTTTTAGGCGAGAGAAATATGTGCCATTAGGTGGTCCGTCAGGAGGCGATGGCGGAAGAGGTGGATCGATCATCTTCGTTGGTGATAGCCATAAGTCGACACTTCTTGATCTTCGCTATACTAAAGAAGTCAGGGCTCAAGATGGCGGTGCCGGCAAAAACAACAAGATGCATGGTGCTAGTGCCGATGATGTCTATATCAAAGTGCCGCTTGGCACGATGGTACGCGATCTAGATAGTACTGAAGTCATCGCCGATATCACAGCAGATGGTCAAGAAGCAGTCATTTGTAAGGGCGGTAAAGGTGGACTTGGCAATGTCCATTTCGCCAATAGTATCAATAATGCCCCAGACTATGCCAAACTTGGACAGACTGGTGAATATCGTGAAGTACTCGTCGAGCTCAAATTATTGGCGGATGCCGGACTCATCGGGTTCCCGAGTGTTGGAAAATCGACCTTCTTATCTGTAGTCTCTAGTGCTAGGCCAGAGATCGCTGATTATCCTTTCACGACTTTGAGACCACAACTTGGGATGGTCCGTCTTAAAGATGGGGCGAGTTTTGTCTTAGCTGATCTTCCAGGCTTGATCCAAGGAGCATCAGAGGGCAAGGGATTAGGACATACTTTCCTTAAGCATATCGAAAGGTGTCGGGTCCTTGTGCATATCATCGATATGAGTGGTGAGTATCGCGATCCTGTCGACGACTACCGCATCATCCGCGAAGAGCTCAAACGTTATCCTGGACATCTTGAGAAAAGACCAGAGATCGTTTTAGCTAATAAAATGGATATGGAAGGTGCAAAAGAGCAGCTAGAACGTTTTAAAGAAGCTTATCCGGACCTTGAAGTATATCCGATCATTGCTTTTATGGGCGATCTAGATAAAGTCCTATATCGTATAGCCGAAGTTATCAAGACGACTCCTGCATTTGCTTTATATGATGAAAGAAATACAGATAAGGTCGTATATAAGTTTGAAGAGAAGTCGGAATTTGAAGTCTTCAATGAAGGCAATGGCAACTGGCGCATCGAATCAGAACGTATCGAAAGAATGCTTTCACATGTCGACATGGATGATGAGATCAGTATCCTTAAGTTCGCAAGAGCTTTGCGTAAGATGAAAGTTGATGAGACTTTAGAAAGGAAAGGTTGTAAGCCAGGAGATCATGTCTATATCGCGGATTTTGGCTTCATCTTTAAAGAGGAGGAGCTCTGATGTCTAGATCGATGAAGGAGATGATCAAGCTTTCCTTTGGGGAAGAAGTCGGAAATGCCGTCAGTCATGGCGCAGCAGCGGTCTTTTATCTCTTCGCCTTGCCTGTTATCGCTGTCTATGCCTATATCAAGGGCGGTATCGTTTATTCGATAGGTCTGAGCGTCTATGGGATCGGGATGTTTCTTATGTTTTTAGGGTCATGCATATATCATTCGATGGAGTTTGGTTCAAATCAGAAGTATGTGATGCGCAAGCTCGATCATTCTTTTATCTATCTAGCGATCGCTGGCACATATACACCTGTCTTACTTTCGATCGTCAAAGGGAATCTTGCTTTGATCTTATTAGCGATCGAGTGGCTTACGACGATAGGCGGTATCATTATGACAGCCGTCTCTAAGAATTATCATAAACGTCTAGCTTTGACTCTTTATCTTGTCATGGGTTGGATCGCTATATTGATATTACCGACTCTGATCGCTAATGCATCATTTCTTTTTCTGACTTTTATCGTCATCGGCGGTATCTTCTATACGATAGGCGTCATCTTTTATAATCAAAAGTGGCCTTATGCTCATTTCATCTGGCACATCTTCATCATCTTGGCCTCTATCGCTCATTTTATAGCCGTTGTCTTCTTTATTTGATATAATCTAAAAAGTGATCGGTTTTATCAAAGGCAAAGTGCATGCCTTAGGCACAGACTATATCTTATTGGATCATGATGGCATAGGTTTCAGGATCAGTTTTATGTACCCTGAGCGATTACACCTTGGTGAAGAATATACGATCTATACTTATCAGAACGTCAGAGAAGACGAGATCAGTCTCTATGGTTTCTTAAGTCTTGCGGAGTATGATCTTTTCACTAAATTGATCTCTGTCAAAGGACTGGGGCCAAAGATCGCTTCAAACATCTTGGCTCGCTCATCGGTCGATGATCTTCTTGAAGCTATCGCCACAAATGATATCGACTTCATCAAGAAGATGCCAGGAGTCGGTAATAAGATGGCATCGCAGATCATCTTAGATCTTAAGGGAAAACTTGTCGCTGAGAAGACAGATAGAGATGATCCACGTCTTGAAGAAGTAAGAGAAGCGCTTAAGGCGTTAGGATACAAGGCCAATGAGTTTACAAATATCTTGAAGGAACTTTCAAAGAAAGATCTAAGTCGTGATCAGATGATCAAGGAAGCACTCAAGGCCTTGGCTTTAAAAAGATAAGGAATTATGGAAGATAGGATAATCGGTAGTGAAAAACTAATGGACGATGATGATATAACACTTCGTCCGAAGGTATTAGAAGAATATGTTGGCCAATCATCGTTGAAGTCTAATCTTAAAGTATTCATCGATGCAGCCAAGATACGTGATGAGAGTCTAGATCATGTCTTATTATATGGTCCACCTGGCTTGGGTAAGACGACTTTAGCTTATATCTTAGCTAATGAGATGGGGACACATATCAAGACTACTAGCGGTCCTTCGATCGAAAGGAGCGGTGATCTAGCGGCGATATTATCGACACTTGAAGAAGGTGATATCTTGTTTATAGATGAGATACATCGTCTACCTAAACAGGTCGAAGAAGTATTGTATCCTGCGATGGAAGATTTTTGTCTTGATATCGTCGCTGGAAAAGATGCGGCTTCTAGATCGATCAGGATCGACTTGCCACCATTTACCCTCGTCGGTGCAACGACAAGGGCTGGTGATATCTCAGCGCCACTCCGTGATCGCTTTGGCATCACGAGCAAGCTTGAGTATTATACAAACGACGAACTTAAAGACATCTTAAAGCGAACAGCGAAGGTCTATGAGACAAAGGCTGACTTAGATGCGATAAATGAGATAGCTAGACGTTCTCGTGGCACGCCGCGTATCGCTAATCGCTTGTTTAGAAGGGTACGCGACTTTGCGACTGTGCTCAATGATGGCATCATCTCTAAAGAGTTAGCTGATGATGCATTAGATCGTTTGAAAGTCGATAGTTTAGGACTCGATAGTGTCGATATACGCTATCTAAGAGGCATCATCGAAAGGTTCAAAGGTGGACCTGTAGGTGTTGAAGCGATAGCTAGCGCTATTGGCGAAGAAACTATGACGCTTGAAGATGTCTATGAGCCATATCTCTTACAGATCGGCTTCATCAACAGGACACCAAGAGGACGTATCGTCACTGAAAAAGCATATGAACATCTAAGATTACTAAAAGAAGAAAGACTATTCTAA
>CALVCT010000021.1 GCA_944326055.1 uncultured Erysipelotrichaceae bacterium | reverse complement strand
GCACAAAATGTTTGTCTTGGAAAACGGCTTGCACGGGAGAAATTCCTTTTAGCTAAAGTTATTGCCAATATGGCTTAATAAGGTTGCATCTGCGCCTTTTTTTTTTTTTTTTTTTTTGATATCGATCGATATGTGCTGAACTATACACTGTCTATAAGCTCAAAAAGTAAAGAGATCATTAAGATATCTTACTTATCGATCTCTATCACATTCAAAGATGATAGCATCGATCTCATTGATCTCTTCTTCTAGATCCGTATCCTTATGTCTAAGCAAGATATCTTGCAGCTTTTTCTTTTTATATAAAAGATGATCGATAAAGACAGGGCTTTGCTTTCTTAATAATATCGGTCCATAACGCCTTTCGATCAGATCGTACTCTTCATGTCGATCAGCGCTGAAGACGATGATCTCATAGTAGAAATCGTCATAGACGACATCTTCATCGATGATCGTATAGTTATGTTCACTAAGATAAGTCCGGAATCTAAAAGTCTCCTTATTGATCTGAACGATGATGTGCTTATAGCGCTTGATATCTGTCTCTTCTAAGATCTTGATCGCTGTGTGATAGCCCATGCCAGCGATGATGACCGTGTCGACATCTTCAGGTGCTTTGGCGAGCCCATCAGCTAATATCGGTATTACTTTATCTTCCAGCCCTTCTTTTTTGATATTCTCGATCGCTTTAGCTAATGGCCCCTTCTTATTGTCACCTGCATAGACCTTTCTTGCTATGCCATTTTTAATAAGAAAGCATGATAAAAGGGCATGATCGCAACCGACATCATAGACGATCGCATCATGCTCGATATATCTAGCTATAGCTTTTAAACGTTTCGATAGAGCCATCAATCCTTCTCGCCAACGAACTCTCTAAGACGTTTTGATTTCGTTGGATTCTTGAGCTTGCGTAGTGCTTTAGCTTCGATCTGACGGATACGCTCTCGCGTTACATTGAACGCTTTGCCGACTTCTTCTAATGTCCTTGTCCTTCCATCGACAAGTCCAAAACGTAAACGCAAGACTTTCTCTTCTCTATCAGTCAAAGACTTAAGAACGTTGTCGATCTCATCGCGTAGTAGTTGGTTATTAGCATATTGATCTGGTGACATCGCATCTTTATCTTCGATGAAGTCTCCTAAATGTGAATCATCTTCTTCGCCGATCGGTGTCTCTAAAGAAACAGGATCGAGACTGATCCTTTGGATCTCTCTTACTTTATCCGCATCGATATTGCCATCCATACGCTCAGCGATCTCTTCAGCTGTTGGATCGCGACCAAGTTCTTGGACAAGCTGTCTTTGGACGCGCGTAAGTTTGTTGATGGTCTCGACCATGTGGACAGGAATACGGATCGTGCGCGCTTGGTCAGCTATTGCTCTAGTGATCGCTTGTCTGATCCACCATGTCGCATAAGTCGAGAACTTGAAACCTTTAGTGTAGTCAAACTTTTCAACAGCCTTGATAAGGCCCATGTTGCCCTCTTGGATCAGATCGAGAAACTGCATGCCACGTCCTGTATATTTCTTAGCGATCGAAACGACAAGACGTAAGTTTGCACTGATGAGGATGTTTTTGGCTTCTTCATCACCAGCTTCGATCCTTTTAGCGATCGCTGTCTCTTGATCGGCGGTAAGCAGGTTGACTCTACCTATCTCTTTGAGATACATCTTGACAGGATCGTTGACTTTTGAGTGGGCGATATCTGACTCTGTGATCATCGAATAATCTAGATCTTGAACGCCTCCTTCATTTTCACTGTCTTCGATCTCCTCTTCTACTTCATCGATATAGTCCTCAGCTCCGTCCTCTTCTGGGAAGTCATCTGGTTCTTCATCTTCTGGTGCCATGATGATACCTTCCTCATCGAGCCAGTTGAAGAACTCTTCACTGTCATTATCATCGATATCGAAATGATCTAAAGCTTCAAGGACATCTTTTTGTTCAAGTTGCCCCTCTTCTTCGTAGACTCTTTTGATCTCTTCTTTGAGCTCATCTAAGCTCTTGAGTCCTTTAGTCTTGATCTCTGCCATTTCTTAACCCTCCTAGCTCTTTTATCAAAGCTGTATATTCTTTAAGATATGCATCTCGCTTTTGTTCATCCGCATTTTTGATCTTGCGTTCCAGTTCATCGAGATGTGCTCTGTTGATCTCCAGTTTTATCCTGTCGATCGCTCCTTGAAAGATGTCTTCTTTAAAGTTACCACTTATCGTCTCAGACATCTCGACCTTCAATAAGAGGTCTTTACTGTGCTCGTCATTCATCTCATCCAAAAGTCTAGCACTCTTAAGATCGCCATGACGACGATATTCACTGATGATAGCTTCTGCGACTTTCTGAGCTTCTTCACTGAAAAGACAACCAAGCTCTTTTCTATAGATGTCGACGGCTACTTTAGAGTCCATCATCATCTTGAGTATCGTATACTCAGCCTTTTCAAGGCCACTGAGGTCTTCTCTTTTTACGAAGACATCCTTCTTATTATAACTTACTTTCGGTCGCTTTTCACTTGCAAGTGGTAAGCCTGTGATCGAAGTAAGCTCATGTAAGAAGTTCTCTCTATCGTAATCATCTCTTATACGCATGATGAGCGTCGATAGTCTTTGCATATAAGCCTTACGATTACTGTAACTGTGGAAAGGATAGACGCTCTTATAATAGCTGAATGCATATTCGATACCACTGATCTCTTTTGAGACCATGTCTCTTAGGACTTTAGCTTTATTCGTGTTGATGATCTCATCAGGATCTTTATCTGTATCATTGACGATGACATAAGGATCATAACCAGCTGCTAGTGCCATTTCTACAGCTTTCATCGTCGCATTTCGTCCCGCTCTATCTCCGTCATAGAAGAAGACGATATGCGATGTCGTCCGACCAATGATCTTTAATTGTTCTTTGGTGAGGCTCGTTCCTAAGGTCGCAACGACATTTTTGATATCAGCGCGCCAAAGGGCGATGACATCCATGACCCCCTCACAAACGATGATGCGATCAGCCTTCTTCGCATCATCTTTAGCACGATGATAGTTATAGACGACTTCTCCTTTATGATAGATGACTGTTTCTTTAGTGTTGATATATTTCGCTACTTGACTTGTATCTAAAGCTCTAGCACTGAAAGCGATAGGATCGCCATCCAGATCATGGATAGGAAAGACGATACGATTTTGAAAGATATCATAAGGTCCATAGTCGCCAAGAGCTCCGACATTAGTAGCTTCGATCTCTCTGTCTTCATAACCCTTGCCCTTAAGATAACGAAACAACTTATCGCCTCTAGGATCATAACCGATATCAAAATGGTCTACGACATCTTTATCAAGACCTCTTTTGAGAAGATAATCTTTAGCGTCCTTCCCTTCATAAGTATTTAGTGCATAGCTTAAGAAACTTATCGCATCACGTAGTAGGTCATGGTATTTCTGATATCGTTTTTGCGGCTTCTTTTTACTGCTTACATCGATATCCAATGGTCGGCCTATGATCTCAGCGACTTTGGCGACTGCTTCTGGGAAAGTACATTTCGTAAAGTCCATGACAAAATTGAAGACATTACCACCTTTACCACAGACGAAACACTTATAGATCTGCTTTTCCTCGGAGATCGAAAGCGATGGATCGTGGTCATCATGAAAAGGACACAGCGCCACATAATTGTGTCCTTTTTTGACTATCGGAATATAATGCCCTATCACTTTCGAAATAGAGGCATTATCTCTTATCTCATCGATGACTCTATCATCTATTCGCATCTAGAAACGACATTTTTGAAGTATATAATCTTTGACTTCATCGATAGGTAGACGGACCTGTTCCATCGTATCGCGATCTCTGATCGTTACACTGCCATCCTCTTCGCTATCGAAATCATACGTGATACAAAATGGTGTACCTATCATATCTGCACGACGATAACGCTTGCCTATCGAGCCAGACTCATCATACTCGACACGCAGATCTTCAGCTAATTCTTTATATAGTTTCATCGCCCCATCTTTAAGCTTCTTGCTTAAAGGTAAGACACTAGCCTTGATCGGAGCGATCGCTGGATGTAAATGCATGACGATACGCTCATCATCCTCAAGCTTTTCTTTATCATAAGCGTCACAAACACACATCAAGAAAAGTCTTTCGACACCAACTGATGGTTCGATGACATAAGGAATGAATTGCTCGTTTGTCGAAGGATCAAGATAAGTGAGAGACTTGCCACTGTATTTTGAATGTTGTGAGAGATCATAGTCTGTTCTAGCAGCTATGCCCCAGACCTCTCCCCAATCAGTGAATGGGAAAGCATATTCGATATCACTAGTACCTTTAGAATAGAAGGCCAGCTCTTCTTTAGCATGCTCTCTAAAACGTAGGTTCTCCTCTTTGATGCCAAGACGTTTTACAAAGTCAAAACATATACCTTTCCAATACTCATACCAGTCTGTCGTATCTTTGGGGTCATAGAAGAACTCTAGCTCCATCTGCTCAAATTCTCTTGTCCTAAAGATGAAATTACCCGGTGTGATCTCATTTCTGAAAGATTTACCGATCTGACCGATACCAAAAGGAAGCTTTCGACGTGAAGTGCGTAAAACATTCTCAAAGTTTACGAAGATGCCTTGGCAAGTCTCTGGTCTAAGATAGACGACAGACTTACTATCTTCAACTGTCCCGATGAATGTTTTGAACATCAGATTGAATGGTCGTGGTTCAGTAAAGTCATGTTTACCGCATTTAGGACAGACGACATGGTGTTCTTTGATGACTTCCATCATCTCTTCTGGTCCTTTTCCTTCCATCGATATGCCCGTCGCATCTTCGATCATCTGATCAGCTCTAAAACGTGATTTACACTCCTTACAATCGATCATCAGATCACTAAACCCTTTAAGGTGTCCCGATGCTTCCCAAGTTTTAGGGTTCATGATGATCGCAGCATCGACACCGACATTATATGGATCTTTTTGGATGAATTCTTTCCACCATAGATCCTTGATATTCTTCTTGAGCTCTGACCCTAGATAACCAAAGTCCCAACTATTAGAGAGACCGCCATAGATCTCTGAACCTTGGTAGACAAAACCAGTGCCCTTAAGATGATTTACTATCTCTTCAAAACTATACTTTGCCATAATTATCTCCTTAACTGGTACATTATAAACTATTTTCTTAGTACTTGACTCAAAAACATATAAGGACGACGATCTTGCCCTGTATGATGATAGAAATGTTCTGCCAAGAGCTTAAAAGTCCTGTGATCGATCGACATATCATCGAGGAAATCCATTCGTGAAAGCGGTGTCTTCACGACGCGTCTGATCTCCTTTAAGACCCCTATATCACATATCTGATGATCTTTTAGGTGTCTCTTACAGATAAAACCGCCATCTTCAGCACTGAAGCTCACCACTGTGCTCTCATCACAGATGACACAACCATCGACATAAGCGCCAAAACCTAAAAGCTCAGCTACTTTCATAAGATAGAAAGATAAGATGACTAAGATATCGTGATCTAAAGTAGCCTCGTAGCACTTATCGATGATCGCATAGAGTTCTCTATACCGATCTTGACTATATGAATCATAAGCTACTTTAGCCATGATAGCTAAAGCACTGAGCTTGATGATGTCCTCTTGATAGTAAGATCTGATAAGTTCGGCTTTATGGAGTGTGAAGATATCTTTGCCTTCTTTATAATCGAGATAGAAAGTACTCTTTGTGTGTGGCAGAAGAGCCATGGCATTCTTTGATCTCATCTTCCTTGCGCCTTTTGCGACTAGTGTCAAAAGGCCATGATCTGAGATCATAGCCTTTACCATCACATCGTTCTCTTTATAATCTCTGACATCTAAGATGATGCCTTCGAGTTTATCGTTCATAACGACCATAACCTAGGTCAGCTAAGACACCGGGCTTGTTCATCCAATCTTCTTTTACTTTGACAAAGAGTGAAAGATATATCTTCTTGCCAAAGAGCTTTTTGAGTTCTTTAGAAGCGCTCATATTGATAGCTTGAAGTCTCTTTCCTTTAGCACCGATGATGATAGCTTTATGTGACTCTTTAGCACAGACGATAGTCGCTTCAATGAACACTTTATTGTCTTGGATATCGACAAGATCGATACTTGTCGCGACAAGATGTGGCACTTCTTCATCACAATACTCTAAGACTTTTTGTCTGATGATCTCTTTAGCTCTGAATTCATATGAGACATTAGTCTTCATGTCATCAGGATAATACTTGATATCATCGTGGAAATAAGCCGTTATCGTCTTTAGAAGTTCATCTAGATTATCATCATCTTTGACACTGATAGGGATGAGCTCTTTAAAATCATACTGCGTCGCCTCCATCAAGAGTTTAGCGATCTGATCTTTAGCTACAAGATCGATCTTATTAGCCACAAGAAAGATCGGTATATCAAGTTTCATTAGACGTTTGATGATAGGACTATCTTTAGCTGTCAGTCCCTTCTTTGCGTCGATCATATACAAGATGACATCGGCGCCTTCTGCTTGACCATAGGCTTCTTTGTTCATGTTGTTGCCAAGTTCTGTTCTAGCTTTATGGATCCCTGGCGTATCGATAAAGATGATCTCATCTTCATCGTATCTTACGATACCAAGTATCGCATCGCGCGTCGTCTGTGCTTTCTTGGATGTGATCGCGATATCCTCTTTGACGAGTCTATTGAGAAGTGACGATTTACCGACGTTCGGCTGTCCGATCAAAGTGACGAAACCACTTCTCACTTGATCCTGTCCTCAAGATCAGAATAATCAAAGATCATCGGTAAGAGTTCTCTGATGTTCGTCTCTTTTGTCTCTTTGCCATTAGATAAGATGATCGGCGTATCTAACTCTAAAAGTTCAGCTAAGACTTGTCGGCAGATACCACAAGGTCCAGCTAGACGATGCCCATCTGAAACGATAGCGATCGCCTCGATGTCTTCTTTACGATACCCATTAGCGTAAGTCGCAAAGATCGCCGTACGCTCGCCACAATTTGTCGCTCCATAAGATGCGTTCTCGATATTGCAGCCTTTGAAAGTCTTGCCATCTTTACATAAGACACAAGCTCCGACATTATAGTGACTATATGGTGTATAAGCATTCTTCATCGCTTCGAATGCTTCATCTACTAATGCTTGATACTTCATTGGATCCTCCCTGTCATGATGATTACTGCTACACATAAAGATATGAAAGCTGCGATCAAAACAGAAGCAGCGCTCAGATCTTTGATGTAAGCGATCTTGTCATCTTTTTGAGTTTTTATCAGATCACAGACTCTCTCGATACAAGTATTGACCATCTCAAGAGTTATGACCATGCCGATACAGATGATCACAGCTATCCATTCAAGATATGTGAGCTTGATGATATGTCCCAAGATCACCGTGATGATCGCGATGACTATCTGGATGCGGATGCTCTTATCTTTAAAAGCACTTATAAGACCTTTAAATGCCGGGATGAACTTCTTCATCTTAGATCTTCTAAGATCTCCTTTTGATATTTGAACATCACTTCTTCATCTTCCTTGGTCATATGATCATATCCTAAAGTGTGTAGAAGTCCATGCACGAAAAGAAAACAAAACTCTCTTTTTGCGCTATGTCCATAAGCCTGAGCTTGTTCAAAGATCGCTTTAGCACTTATGAAGATGTCACCAAGATAGAATTCATCATCTGCCAGATCATCGTCTGAATCGATCTCTGCAAAAGTGATGACATCTGTTGGTCTATCGACATGTCGATAATCACGATTCAGTTCATGGATCTTTTCTTCATCGACGATGATGAGACTGACTTCAGGACATTCAGCGATACCCAAGACTTCAAATGTCTTTTTGAAGTAGCGACGGATATCAGGATAATAGGACTTCAAACTTTTATCTTGTGATAGGTTCTTGATATGGACCATCAATAGTTCTTCTTTTCAAGTTCGAAGTAAGCTCTAGCGTGTTTACATACAGGGCATACTTCTGGTGCGCTCTTACCGACATGGACATGACCACAGTTGCGGCAGACCCATGTCACTTCTTCATCACGCTCAAAAACACGACCGCTTTCGATATTAGCTAGTAACGCTAGATATCTCTCTTCATGTGTCTTCTCGATCGCACCTACGCCTTCCATCTGATCAGCGATCTCATCAAAGCCTTCTTCGCGAGCTTCTTTTGCCATGCGATCATACATATCTGTCCACTCATAGTTCTCACCAGCAGCAGCATCTTTAAGATTGGTGACTGTCGTTGGTACAGCGCCTCCGTGTAGTGCTTTGAACCATAGTTCTGCATGCTCTTTTTCATTAGCAGCTGTATCTAAGAAGAATTGAGCGATCTGCTCATAGCCTTCCTTCTTAGCTTTTGATGCGTAGAAAGTATACTTGTTTCTTGCTTGTGATTCACCTGAGAATGCTTCCATGAGATTCTTCTCTGTTTTCGTTCCTTTTAGATCTTTCATAATGATTCTCCTTTTCCTTATTTAGATTATATCATCTATCTCTTTTGAATAAACGCTTATTGTATTTTTCCATATCACCAAAATAAGTCGAGATGATAAAGCCGATGACGATGCATAAAAGATAACCAACAAACGAAACGTCAAAGCTTAAGGCTCCTATACACTGAGCAGTCAAGACTTTTGGTGCCATACATAAGAAAAGACCGAAGATCGTCGCAAATGTCGCTGTATAGTGCTTCTCTAATAGTTTGTGCATAAGATAAGAGAGTACTAGAGCCGAAAGACCAAGGCCTATAGCTGCCGATATGAGGACCGAAAAGTCAAGCGAAGCCAAGGCTTTGACATATGCTTCATAAAGTCCTAAAGCAGAAAGTGTCGATGCGCTATCGAGACCGGGAACGATACTCGCTAAAGCGACGATACAACCGATCATAAAAGATGAGATGAGATCTGGTCTTGCTACTTTAGGAAATAGATCGGCATTGACATAGAATAGGAATATACCGACTAAGATAGCAATGAGCGTATTGATATAATAGCGCTTTTTAAAACCGTATTTCTTAACTTCCTTTAGGAAGGTTGGTAATGTCCCTAAGATGAGACCAAAAAAGATAAAACGCGTCACGACTTCAAAATTCTCAAGCGCAAGATCGATGACTTTTGAAAAGGCGACGATACCTGTCGCAAATCCCAATAACAACGGTATCAAGAAAAGGATGTTGCGTTTGAAGTCTTTAAAAAGCGTGCCGATCGCGGCTATCGTTTTCTCATAAAGACCGAAGATGACAAGTAAGACACTACCAGAGAGACCTGGTATGACACCTCCTATACCACATAAGATACCTTTAAGATATTCTTTCATTTCCTTACCTCATTTTTAGGGTCGAGAGATTTTTTGGGCTTATCTAGATATATGGCCGATATCTCGATCATCACGACGCTTATTCTAGCATACAAACATCTCAAAGCTCAAAGGTTCGCTATCTTCGTGATCTTTGCTGTAGTACTGATCGATCCCTTTCTTTGTGCCATCACTTATCTTTTCTTATCAATAATCAAAACAGATCTCGAAGATATGACGATAAATAGTATCGATATCATCTACCTTTCCATCATTCTATTTTCATATCGAGGGTTCTTATTCGATCTTAGCGATATCTTGATAGCTTTTAGTCTTTTCTATGCTCTATATCATAAGTTGATCGGTGATGGTGATGTCTATATCCTCATCATCTGCTCATTATCCATGTCGCTATACGACCTTATAAGACTGCTTACGATCGCTTCGGCTTTTGCTATGATCTACTTAACGATAAAGAAAAGGGCCATCGTTCCCTTTGGCCCTTTCATCATGCTTGGACTTCTTTATGTGCTCTTATCTTGAAATAGAAGCGACTATATTCGCCTAAAGATGATTCTACACCATATTCTAAGCCGTGTGCTTCTAAGATCATCTTCGCCAGTGATAGACCTATACCACTTCCTATCAGTTGACGCTTATGTTCTTTATCGACTTTATAGTAACGATCCCAGATCTTATCGACATCTTCAGGAGAGATGCCCTTACCATTATCATAGACAGATATCGTCACCGTATCGCCATCTTTTTTCGTCGACAGGCGGATATATGGATCTTCTTTATCATTGTAGTTCATTGCGTTATTGATGAAGTTGTATAACACTTGACGCATCCTTGGATCATCTAGTTCACATTCGATATCTTCATCTAGTTCAAGATCGAACTTGATATTCTGGTTTTCAAGATAGATACGATATTGATTGTACACTGATGTCAAAAAATCATTAAGATCGACCATTTCTTTATTAAGATCAAGTTTGCCAAGCTCAGCTTTAGAAAGATCCAATAGATCATTGACAAGATTTGAAAGTCGCTTAGCTTCATCAACGACGAGTTTGATATTGTCATTGGTCTTCTCATCATCAAAATCGATCATCATCTCGCCATAGCCAACGATCATCGTCAGTGGCGTCCTTAAGTCATGTGAGACATTAGAGAGCAGCTCTTTTCTAGCGACATCAGCTTGTTTGATGGAGATACAAGACTCTTTTAGCGTCTCATTTATATCGACCATCTCCTGGATATTAGTATGGATCTCATCGCCATCATAGACCCCTTGAGGTAAGCTCTTGGCTTCTTCGTTGATCTTCTTTAATGGTTTGACAAAGAAGATCGAAAAGATCATTGCTAGAACGATCGTAAAGATGATGACAAAGACGATGAGGAAGATGAACTGTGCGCTAATCGTATCTTGGACGTTGGCTAGGTCTTTGATCGTATATGAAGCCATGACGAGATACTCTCCTTCTGGCCTTTCAACGATATGCGATACAGCAACAAGATTATCAGTCTCTTGATTCATCGCTAAAAGGCGAAAGATCTCATAATATGCTTCTCCCCCATTAGCCTTCGTCTCTTCGTATATCTCTTGTCTTTGACTATCTGAAGTAAGGTCCAATGAACAATGCGTCGTCGCACTATTTCCTTCTTGATATTGCATACTGGTATAGAATTCTTCTGTACCATAAGTATCGACGATCGTATCGCTCGGTTCGATCAAGACGCAGACTTCACCATTCTCTTGAGAATAATATGGATCGACGATCGCTTGATAGTCGTAATAATCGATATTATCAAGCGTTACATCTTCTAGCCTTTGCGATGCTTCTTTTGCCACGCGATCTAAGTTCTGAAAGACACTGGACGTATAAAAGTCTTCCAGCATATTGATCTGGAAGGTATACATCGTATATAACATAGTGACCAAAAAGACGACGAGAATGCCGACAAGGCATGCCGTCATCTTGATCTTGTGCTTTCTAAACAGTCTTCTCAAAACGGTATCCTACACCACGGATCGTCGTTATGTACTTAGCATAAGGTCCTATCGACTTCCGCAATAATTTGATATGTGTATCTAGTGTCCTATCATCTTTGAAATATCCATAGCCCCAGATCTTCTCAAGCAAGTTCTCACGCGTCATCGCTGTACCGCGATTTTTGATCAGTGTCAGCAATAGATCATACTCCTTGAGTGATAGTGTCCGTTGTTCACCATCGACAGTCACAGTATGAGCGCTCTCGTCGATCACAAGACCTTCGACCTGGATGACATTTGATGGAGCAGCTTGACCGATTCGCTTGAGCACGACATTGACCCGCTTCATCAATTCATTAGTTGAAAAAGGCTTTGAGACATAGTCATCAGCTCCGACATCAAAACCATAGATGCGGTTATATTCTTCATTAAGAGCAGTCAAAAAGATGCAAGGTACATCTTTGACTTGCCTGATCCTTTGATAGGCAGCGAAACCATCAAGCTTCGGCATCATGACATCTAAGATCAACAGTTTGACATCTTCTTTAGTCGCTAGCTCGTATGCTTCTTCGCCATTCTCTGCTTCGATGACTTCATACCCTTCATGCTCAGCATACTTGCGTACGAGCTTGCGGATCTTTTCTTCATCGTCAGCGATAAGTATCTTGATAGCCATAACTATATTCTACATCATTTCAAGGCTTCTGTAACACGGATCAGATCGTCTCCATCATATTCTTCGATACGACCTTCATCAGCTAGGCTGGCTAATGTTGGATCTAAAGGCAATTTTGCCAAGATCTCAAGACCATACTTTGAGGCATAAGCTTCTGAGGCATCTTCTGGATAGATCATGATCTTTTTCTTACAATCTGGGCACTTAACATAAGCCATATTCTCAACGATGCCCAAGATCTTCGTGTTTGTCGCTTTAGCTAGATTGATCGTCTTTGCAACGACCATCCCAATGAGTTTTGAAGCGCCCGTGACCATCACGAGCCCATCGATAGGAAGATCTTGTAAGACTGTTAGAGCGATATCGGATGTGCCAGGAGGCATATCGATAATGAGATAATCTAGCTCTTCCCAATAGACATCAGTATAGAATTGTTTGACCATCGAACTGAGCAGTGGTCCTTTCCAGATAACTGGTGTCTCTTCACTCTCCAACATCGTATTGATACTAGCGACTTTGATCTGATATCTCTCAGTAAGACTTGGATAGATACCGATACCATCACCGACAGTATCACCATGGATACCAAAGATCTTTGGAATACTTGGCCCAGTAACATCAGCATCCATGATACCGACCTGATATCCCATCTTAGCTAATGTCACAGCTAATAGTCCAGAGATCATCGATTTACCAACGCCGCCTTTACCAGATAAGACACCGATGATCTTTTTGATCCTCGTTGAAGGTAGTGGCCCCTTCTCTACTCTTTCATCGCAACTCTGACTACATGAGCTGCAGTTATGATTACATTCTGCCATGTTTACTCTCCTTTGACCTAGATATGATAGCACAAGTTTAGTGTTTTAAAAGCTTTGATGCTTAGTATATAATGTGTGAGGAAAAAGAAAGGAAAGTGTATCATTAGATATACGCGGTAGATAAATGGCTGGTTATGTCGTAGTCGGTTGCCAATGGGGTGATGAAGGTAAAGGAAAGATCGTCGATTATCTTGCGAAAAAGATGGACTATGTCGTGCGTTTTCAAGGCGGAAACAACGCCGGACACACGATAGTCGTCGATGGCAAGAAGATCGTCTTACATCTATTACCGTCAGGTATCTTATCCAAGAGTGCAGAATGTGTCATTGCGAGTGGTGTAGTCATCGATCCTTTTGTCTTGCTAAAAGAGATGGATACCTTAAGAAATAATGGCGTCGATGTCGAACACCTGCGCATCTCCGATCGTGCACATCTCATCATGCCATATCACATCAAACTCGATGGACTTCAAGAGATGAAGCTTGGTGGGGCAAAGATCGGAACGACAAAGCGTGGTATCGGACCGTGTTATGCCGATAAATATACAAGGATAGGTCTCAGAGTCGGTGATCTTATCGATTTTGACTATTTCAAAGAAAGGCTTGCCAATGTCCTCAAGATCAAAAACGAGCTTTTAGTCAAGATCTATGATGAAAGACCTTATGAACTCGATGAACTGCTTGAGATGTTCAAGCCGATACGCGAAAAGCTTCTTCCATATATCATCAACTCAAGCGAAGAGCTCAATATCGCTGCTGCACAGAATAAAGACATCCTCTTTGAAGGTGCTCAAGCGAACATGCTCGATATCGATTATGGTAGCTATCCTTATGTCACATCAAGCAATCCGACGATCGGCGGAGTGATCGCAGGAGCAGCTATCGCTCCACGCTCCATCAAATATATCATCGGTGTCTGTAAAGCCTATTCGACGCGTGTTGGTGAAGGACCTTTCATCACAGAACTCTTTGATGAAGATGGTGAAAAGATCTCTTCCCTTGGTGCTGAATATGGGGCGACGACTGGCCGCAAAAGACGCTGTGGTTGGTTAGATCTCGTCGTCGTCAAACAAGCCGCTCAGATCAACGGTCTCACAGATATCGCTCTAACGAAGATCGATATCTTGAGTGCTTTCGATGAGATCAAAGTCTGCATCGCTTATAAGAGAAAGGATGGTGAGATCATCCATTCTATTCCTTCGACTATCGCTGGCTATGAAGGTCTTGAACCAGTATATAAGATCTTTAAAGGTTGGAAGAAAGATATTTCAGATGTCAAGACTTTCGAAGCTTTACCTAGCGAGTGTCAAAAATATATCAAATATATCGAAAAGTTCACAGGAGTCCAAGTCTCGATGGTCTCTGTGGGACCTGATCGTGAACATAATATCTACTTACACGACATCATCGCTTGACCTGCTATGCAGGTCTTTTTTTATTCACCGCTCAAAAATAAGCTTTCGGGTGTCCGATTATCATATTGTGGAAGTAATGGACTATATCCAACATATGCGATACCAGTCTCCTTTTCTTTGATATAGACATAAGAGAAAAGCCGGCCAAACTCGATATAGTAGTCATCGCTTCTTCCGATCGTAGCGATAAGCTCTATCTTTTGGCCATCGATATACGCACGATCGTCACTAGCTGTCACATAATAGTTTTGAGCTACTTCATCTCGCTTAGTATCTCTTTTGATCGACACTTCATACTCGCCAAGTGTCGTGATATCAAAAGTATCCGGATCACATCTTAAAAAGGTCCATACTTCATCGAGATCTTCGATGCGCCTTGATTCTTTCATTAGATGTCTCACTACAAGACACGTGATCATCAAGACGATCAAAAGAAATAGTGATATGAAGATGATAGGTTTTCTAAGATACTTCTTCATACCACTATATTAACACGATAGATCCTATTGATCCAATAGACCAACTCTTCTAAAGATCAGATCGACATTTCTGAGATGATACATGACATCAAAACAATCATCCACATCATCAAGACTCAGATACTTCATCACTTCACTAGCTAAGATGAGATCTTTGAAAGCCTTTTTTTCATTATAGGCTCTTAGAGCTAATGGCTGGATGAGATCATAAGCTTCTTCACGGCTCGATCCCTTTTCAACAAGTCTATTCACAAAGCGCCCTGAGAAGATAACACCATGCGTCATGAAGATATCTTCATACATCTTATCCTCATGGACGATGAGATTATCGATGATATCGCCAAGTCGTCTGAGCATATAGTCGATAAGAGTCGTCGCATCAGGTGCAATGATCCTTTCAACACTAGAATGCGAGATATCTCTTTCATGCCACAGGGCATTGTCATCAAGAGCCATTGCTGCATAGCCTTTGATCACACGTGCTAAGCCACAGATATTTTCAGAACCGATAGGATTCTTCTTATGTGGCATCGCACTAGAGCCTTTTTGACCTTGGCTAAAATATTCATTTACTTCTGAGACCTCGGTGCGCTGCAGGTTACGTATCTCAAGAGCGATCTTCTCTAAACTTGAAGCGATGAGAGCTAGTGTATTGTAGTATTCGATATGTCTGTCTCTTTGTAAGACTTGTGTCGAGATCTTAGCGCTTGTAAGACCTAAAAGTTCGCACACACGATCTTGTACTTCAGCGGGTACATTAGCGAAGGTCCCAACAGCACCAGAGATCTTTCCGACTTCAATGTTTTTGGCGGCGTGGATGAACCTCTCGATATCTCTTTCTAGCTCATCATAATAAAGTGCGAACTTTAGACCAAAAGATGTGATCTCCGCATGGATGCCATGTGTCCTACCGATACATGGCGTATCTTTATACTTAAGAGCGCTTCTTTTCAATATCTCTTTGAATCTTATCAGATCTTCAAGGATGTATCTGTCAGCCTCTTTATAAAGAAGGCCATAAGCCGTATCGACGACATCGGTCGAAGTCAGACCATAGTGTAACCATTTCTTCTCTTCTTCAAGCTTCTCATCGACAGCTCTTGTAAAGGCAATGACATCATGTTTAGTCTCTTTTTCGATCTCTGCTATCCTAGCGACATCGATAGTTGCCTTCTCTTTGATCTTAGCGACGTCACTTTTAGGAACTATCCCGAGTTCACTTAAAGCGACAAGAGAAGCTATCTCGACATCTAAATACTTCTTGAAACGTTGCTCATCTGACCAGAGCACTTTGAACGTCTTGCTGGTATATCTATCGATCATCTTTGAAACAAGTCCTCACTTTCTTCATCACTGCTATATTCTGGAAGTTCTGGTAGATCACTTAAGGACGCGAGCTTGAAGCTGTCCATAAACTCTTCTGTTACCTCATAAAGGATAGGACGACCAGGTGCTTCTGAGCGTCCAGCCTCACGTATGAGGTTTCTAGCTTGCAGTTTCCTAAGCATCATATCAGAACCGACGCCTCTAAGATCTTCGATCTCGACACGAGTGATAGGTTGTTTATAAGCGATGATCGCTAGTGTCTCTAGAGCACTTTGTGATAGCGTGCTCGTCTTAGCTATATCTAAAAGCCTTTGTGCATAGGGATGGATATCGATCTTAGTAAGGAATTTATAATGTCCACCATAATCAACAAGTTCGATACCATGATCTCCCTTAGCATAGCGCATAGCTAGTCTCTCTAAGCTCTTTTTTGCTTCCTCATAACTTATGTCTAGAGCCATGGCTAATTGTTCGATCCTAAGGCCATCTTCACCAACGATATAGAGAAGACCTTCGATGATCGCTTCTTGGTCTTTTGGGGGTTTGCTACCTGTGATCTTTGGCACCTTTTTGACTTTGCTTGGTGTATTCTCAAAAAGATAGCGCTCTTTCGCATCCATCTCATGACCTAATGCATATTCTTCGATCATCTTTCCCTCCTTTTTAGATATATCTTATCTTCATCTTTTATCGCTAGATCTAAGACACCATCCTTAATGAGGTCTAAGACAGCTAAAAACGTTACGACAGCTTCTTCGATAGTCTTACAATCATCTGCCAAGACTTCTAAAGAGAAGATGTCATCCAAGTCTTTGAGCCGTGCTCTTATCACCAAAAGACGATCATCGATCGAGACTTCTTTTTGCGTATATCTAGTCTCGATCGGCATCGCTAATTTAAGACGTCTTAAGACACGATTCATAGCTTTATAGAGATCAGATACGTTGCCATCATAAAAGATCTCATCTTCATCATCTCTCTCTAGCTCTTTGGTGTCGCTCATCGCTTTAGATAATTGTCTTGAACGTTCCATATATGGAACGACTAGTTCTTGTGTTACTTCTTTGAATCTTTGATATTCAAGCAATCTTCTGACTAAAGCATCTTTTGGATCTTCTTGATAATCATCTATTAGCTCGGCTTCTCTTTTAGGCAAGAGCTTCTTTGATTTATATTCGATAAGCGTCGATAACTCTACAAGGTATTCGCTTTCGACTTCTAGATGGAGTTCATCCATCTTATCAAGATAGGCTAAATATTCATCACACAACACACTCATATCTAGATCGAAGATATCGAGCTTGTTTTCTTTGATGAGATGCAACATCAGATCGAGTGGACCTTCAAAAGTCTCATAACTTGCCACAAATGCCATGTGACAATTATAGCAAACTTTCCTTGCGATATAGCTCTATCTTTCATAAAATAAGTTCGAGGTGAACATATGCATATCGTTATAGGAAATGACCACGCCGGTCCAAAGCTCAAAGAAGTCATCAAAGAACATCTTCAAAGTAAGGGTCATGAAGTATCAGACCTTGGTGTCAAAGAAGGTGAGAAGATCGATTACCCCATCATCGCCAAAGAAGTGGCTTTGAAAGTAAGAAATAAAGAAGCTGACCTTGGGATCATCATCTGTGGCACGGGTATCGGTGTCTCGATAAGCGCCAATAAAGTAAAAGGTATCAGAGCCGCTTGTGTCTCAGAGCCTTATAGCGCCAAGCTCGCTCGTGAACACAACGATGCCAATATCTTGTGTTTTGGTGCCAGAGTCGTTGGCGAAGAGCTCGCTAAGATGATCGTCGACGAATTTATAGCTGCTAGCTTCCTTGGTGATCGACACCAAAGAAGAGTCGATCTCATCAAAGCGATAGAAGAAGAATAAATGAAACATCTACTTAGATATCATGTCTTGTGACTTATTAGACTCTTATCGCATCATATAACAAAAGGTCCTGATCATTTCCTTGATGACAGGACCTTTTTTAATGATATTAGACGACGATGTTGATCATCTTGCCCTTGATGACGAAATACTTTTTGATCGCTTCTCTATCAGGCACGAACTTATTGATGTTTTCTTGCGTTAAGGCTAGATCTAAGATCTCTTCATTAGATAAGCCAGTGCGCTCACTGAACTTAGCTCTGACCTTGCCATTGACTTGAACGACATACTCGATCTCATCTTTGACGAGTTTTGACTCATCATATGTTGGCCAAGGACGATATGTAAGATCATCTTTACCAGTAAGACGCTCATACATCTCATAACCGATGAATGGCGTGATACACGAAAGCATCTGTACGAAGTTTATCGCATACTCCTTATAGAGCTTATCAGCTTTATAGGCATCATTGATGAAGATCATCATCTGTGAGATAGCTGTATTGATATCCAAAGATCCAAAGTCACTTGTGACCTTTTTGACTAAAAAGTTATATGAATAGTCTAAAGTATGATCATTCTCTTCAGAGATCTTCTCTGGCATCTCGATCATGAGTCTCCAAACACGATCTAACCACTTGCGAGCACCAATGACACCTTGTGTACTCCATGGTTTATCAGCACCAAGTGGCCCCATAAACATCTCATAGAGTCTCAATGTATCTGCACCATAATCTCTTACTATATCATTAGGATTTACTGCATATTCAGGATAGCGTTTGCCCATCTTGATACCATTCTCACCTAAGATCATGCCCTGATGGACGAGCTTCTTGAAAGGTTCCTTATATGGTACGAGACCTTTGTCATAGAGATAATTGTTCCACATGCGCGAATAAAGCAAGTGTCCTACCGCATGTTCTGGACCGCCGATATAGAGATCGACAGGCATCCAATGTTTCAAAAGTTCATAATCAGCGAACTGTTTATCGTTATTAGGATCGATATAACGTAAGAAATACCATGAAGATCCAGCTGATCCTGGCATCGTATTAGTCTCTCTTTTGCCTTTTTTGCCTTTATATGTGACATTGACCCAATCAGTCGCTCTTTCAAGCGGTGAAGCACAACTCTTTGAAGGGCTATAATCATCAAGTTCTGGCAAGACAAGTGGCAGATCTTCATCATCGATGATGCCTATCGTGCCATCTTCATAGTGGATGACAGGAATAGGTTCGCCCCAATAACGTTGACGAGAGAAGATCCACTCACGGATACGATAGTTTATCTTACGCTTGCCAAGATGACGCTCTTCAAGCCAAGCGATGATCTTATCGATAGCTTCTTTTTTATCTAAACCATCAAGAAATCCAGAGTTCACATGGGTGCCATCTTCTGTGTAGGCCTCTTTTGTGATATCGCCACCTTTCAGTACTTCGATGATCTCGATACCAAACTTTTTAGCGAATTCATAGTCCCTTTCATCATGAGCCGGAACAGCCATTATCGCGCCTGTACCATAACTCATAAGGACATAGTCTGAGATATAGATAGGGATATGCTTGTCATTGACAGGATCGATCGCATAAGCACCGATAAAGACGCCAGTCTTATCTTTATTCAGCTGTGTACGCTCAAGCTCTGATTTACTAGCACAATTCTTACGATAACTCTCGACTTCCTCTTTTTTATCAATACTTGTGATCTTATCGACTAGTGGATGTTCTGGCGATAAGACACAATATGTCGCACCAAAAAGCGTATCAGGCCGTGTCGTAAAGACGATGAAGCTCTCATCTGAATCAGCGACAGTGAACTTGACTTCCGCACCTGTTGACTTACCTATCCAATTTCGCTGCATCTCTTTTGTCGATTCAGGCCAATCGAGCTCATCAAGATTCTCTAAGAGTCTTTCAGCGAAAGCTGGGATATCCATGATCCATTGACGCATATTGCGACGTACGACAGGATAACCACCTCTTTCTGATTTGCCGTCGATGACTTCATCGTTAGCTAAGACAGTGCCAAGTTCTTCACACCAGTTGACCGGCATCTCGACATACTTAGCATAGCCATCTTCAAAAAGACGCTCGAAGATCCACTGAGTCCACTTATAATAACTTGGATCTGATGTCGCAACTTCCTTAGTCCAATCATATGAGAAACCTAACATCTTGAGTTGATCTTTGAAAGTCTCGATATTCTTCTTGGTGAAACCTTCAGGATGATTACCAGTCTGTATCGCATATTGTTCAGCAGGCAGACCAAATGAATCAAAACCCATCGGATGCAAGACATTATATCCCTGCATCCTCTTCATACGTGCAACGACATCTGTAGCAGTATATCCTTCTGGATGTCCTGCATGAAGCCCTACTCCTGATGGATAAGGGAACATATCTAAGACATAATATTTGGGTCTACTGAAATCATGCGTATCAGTATACCAAGGATCATCATCATCCCAGATCTTACGCCATTTAGCTTCTGTCTTATCGTGTGTATAAGCCATAACTCTCCTCCTTAAAATAAAAACGCCCTACTTAAGGACGTCAGAAACGCGTTACCACCTTAATTCACATATGAATTGACATATGTGCACTCTTCATCGTTATCGCTGATCAGCGGTCGATCTATATGTCAAACGAGTTCGATAGATGACACTGCTCTTTTACACCAAACAAGAGCTCTCTATAAGCTTTGACTATCTACTACTTTTGACGATCACTTCATCATGATACTGATTTTACCCTATAAAATCAATGAAAATGTCTTCACTTATTCTTTTTAGATCTCATCTTAGTTATTGCATCAAGGTAGAGATCTACTTGTATCATAAAGCTTGAGGATCTTAATGATAGATGAAGCGATCTTTTCAGATATAGTGTTCTTGATACATGAGCCAATATCCAATGTATGTGCGCTCTATCGTATCGATGTCAAGTTCATAGAGGCGAAAGATGACATCGATGTCCTTAGGCATCCATCTTTCTTTATAAGAATAGAGATAACGCATACCAAGCTTGCGCATGACCTTGCCACTTGCTTCATTTTTCTCATCATGTGTTGCCGTGATATATGCCACCCCTTCGTTTTTCAAATAAGCAATGACCTCTGTACAAGCCTCAAAGACTAGACCCTGCCTTTGATACTTCAAAGCTATCGCATAGCCCATATCATGGCTGTCATCTTCACTGATGCAGACATAACCTATCGGATAGTCTTGATCTTTAAGACATATCGCAAAGGCATACTTCCTATCCTTCAGACGTTCTTCATAAAAAGATCTAGCTTCTTCGATCGTCTTTAGAGGGTACCAAGGTAGATATGTGTTGACCTTTTCATCACTGAGTAATTCATAAAGGGCTTTGATATCGCTATCTTTAAAGTGTCTAAGTATCACTCTTTTCCCCACCAGCATGCTCCTATGATAACCCATAGATCTTTTTATGTGGATAGTATTTTTTTAAAGTGCGCGATGTTATATGATATGTCTATGCAGAATCCTTACAGATACACTCTTGACAATAAGAGATATCAGACATTCAACTATTATCTCAAGACTCTCTATCAAAAGAAAGTCGCTAAAGTCATCTTAGATCTTGATTTCACTTGTCCTAATCGTGATGGTTCTAAGGGCTTTGGCGGTTGTATATATTGCAGTGCTAGAGGTAGTGGTGATACGAGTGCGATCTTTGATGGCGATATCGTCAGACAATATGAAAAGAATCTTGAAGTCATGCATGCAAAGTGGCCAGCTGCCCTGACTATCCCTTATTTTCAATCTTTCTCTAATACTTACGGTCCTTTATCCAAGATCAAGAAGTATGTCGAAAGTCTCATCTATCGTGATGAAGTCGTCGAGCTATCTATAGCGACACGTGCTGATTGTCTAGATGATGAAGTCATAAGATATCTCGATGAGATGTGTGATATAAAGCCTATCTGGCTTGAACTTGGCCTTCAAACTTCTAACGATAAGACAGCAGCATTTATCAATCGCTGTCATACTTTCGCTGAATTCAAAAAGACGATGGAAAGATTGAACAAGACTAAGATCAAGACTTGCATCCATATCATCGACGGTCTGCCTTATGAGACGTATGATGATATGCTCAAGACGATCGAAGACTTGAACAACTTTGACTACGATGCGATCAAGATCCATATGTTAGAGATCTTAAAAGGTACTAGACTTGCTGAGATATATGAAAAAGATCCTTTTTCGATCTTAAGTCGCGATGCATATATCGACATCGTCACAAAACAACTAGCACTTATCAAAGAAGATATCATCGTCGAAAGACTCACAGCCGACCCCATCAAAAACGATCTTATCGCTCCGATGTGGCTGCTCAATAAGACGACGATACTCAATGACATCGATAAGCTGATGGTCAAAAAAGATCTTTGGCAGGGAAAATATCATGAAAGCGCTGACTTATTGCCATAAGTATCTAAAGCCTTTACTATCAAAAGACAAGGTGGGTGTCGATATGACTTGTGGTAAAGGAAATGACACAGCTTTCTTAGCACGCTATCTTAAAAAAGTCTACAGTTTCGATATCCAAAAAGAAGCTATCGATATTGCAAGAGAGCGCACAAAAGACTTCTCAAATATCACCTTCATAAATGATGATCACGCTACTATCGATAGCTATATCGAAGAAAAGATCGATGTCGCTATGTTCAATCTTGGTTATCTACCAAACAGTGCCAGTACTGTTATCACCCAAGCAGCATCGACGATCGAGTCTTTAAAAAAGCTCTTTCCACTTTTAAATGATGGAGCTATCGTCTCGATCATCTTCTATCGTGGCCATAAAGGCGGTCTTGATGAATATGTGAAGACTATCAGATATCTTGACCATAGTCCCTATCAGCTGATCGAAAGATATCTGACTTACACCGATATCGTCGAACCTATCGTTTACTTCTATAAAAAAATAAAAGAGGCTCCATTATCGCGGAGCCATTGTTTTTGGGGTAAATAGTTTTTAAGGGGGATAGAATATGCTTTAGTTTTTCACAAGGTCTTTATCTACCTTGCATGCATATGATAACTTAGGCTTGTAGTCAAAATATTAGACAAATATGTGAAGTTATGTGAACAGCTCCATATACGATAAGAAAGGCTCCTAATTATGTGGAGCCTATGTTTCCTTGATATATTTGGGGGATAGAATATTCGTACTAAGGGGGTCTGTACTTGTAAGGCTATATCGACCTTACGTCTATATCATACTCAGGACTTATATTCTAAGTTTCGTGTAAATATGTAAAATAATGTGATTGCTGAACTTGATAACTATGGTACGATATACCCATGAGTACAAAAAAGATCGTCATGATACTATTATGTATCTTAATACTTATACTTCTTATCGCCTACAACGTCTTCTATGTCAACATCAAAGTCCTGACAGTATCCGAGAATACTTATACATCAGATAAAGTAGATACTGCACTTGATGGTATGACTATCGTCTTCTTCAGCGACTTACATTACGGGACTGCGATAAAAGAAGCTGAGTTAGAAAAGCTAGCAGATACTATCACTAGTTTTGATCCGGATATCGTCTTGTTTGGAGGGGATCTTTTCGATGACAGTGATAATTATGAATTTGCAAGCGATGAAAGAGCGAAGATCATCGAAGATCTTAATTCGATAAAGGCGCGTTTTGGAAAGTTTGCTGTACTTGGAAATCATGATCTAGGCTCCAAAGCCATGCATGACAACGCTGTCGATATCTTAGAGAGCTCTGGCTTTGAGGTATTAGACAACAGCTCGTCTTTGGTCTATAAAGATGGTAGTTATATCAATATCGTTGGTGTCGCATCGATGATCTTAGGATCACCTGATGTAAAAAAAGCTTACAGTGCCATCGATAGTTCAGATTTTACGATCACCCTATGTCATACACCCGATGTCTTCGATGAAGTGACTACAGACCTGATGTTTGCGGGGCATTCGCATGGTGGTCAAATCTATCTACCTATCATAAATGACTTCTATCGCCCAAATGGTGCTAAGAAATATTTCAAAGGGACATACAAAAAAGACGACTCTCTCTTACATGTCACTAATGGTGTTGGCACCACATATTTCGATGCCCGCTTCTTAAGTGATAGTGAGATCGTCGTCTATAAATTAAGATCTAGCGCTTCATAAGAGCTTCGATCTCTTCTGTCGTATGTGGAAGGTCGCAAGCTAGATCGATACAGCCATCTTCTGTGATCAATAGATCATCTTCGATCCTGATACCGATGCCCTCCTCAGCTATATAGAGACCTGGCTCATTAGTGATGACCATACCTGGCTCAAGTTTCGATAGTTCAACATTCGTTATGTCGTGTGTATCGAGTCCTAGATGGTGACCGATCCCATGGAAATAATAGTCTTCGACTTCGCCAGTAAGATGAAGTTCTGGTAGTAACTTACGATAATGCTCTTTGACGGCGTCGTTGAGTTCGCGTATCGTCACGCCTGGTCTCGCTAAAGATGTGACTAGTTTTTGAGCGCTCAAAACAGCATCATAGATCTCTTTTTGACGAGCTGTGAACTTGCCATTTACAGGGAAAGTGCGAGATATATCAGCGCAATAGAGTTTTGATGTCGCTCCAAGATCACACAAGAAGAGCGTTCCATCTTCAAGAACTTGATCATTATCACTATAGTGGAGAGTCGTCGCTCTTTGACCACCAGCAGCTATCGTCTTGAAAGCTACCTTTTGGCAACCTCTTGTCGCTAATGTCAGATCAAAGACTTTATCGATGACCATCTCATTGATACCCGGACGCATGAAACGCATCATGGCTTCGACGCCATCTTTCGTTATAGCGATCGCTTTCTTGATCTCTTCTATCTCATCGGCATCCTTGATCATACGCATCTTAGCGATAGTGCCACGGATATCTTTGATCTCTACATCGCGATAAGTCGCTTTGAGATGATCAGCAAACTTCTCAGCTTCACTTGCCTGCTGATCAAATTCATAACGCCACAGATCAAGGTAGACGCTCATATGTGAGTATGATTGATCATAGGTATTGATACGGTTGATGAAAGGCTTGAGCTCATCAAGATACATGACGTTTTGGACACCGCTGATCTCCTTGACTTCATCGCTTTTCAGTTTTGGTCCGACCCACTTAGCCATCAGTTCATCATATGGCTCGATAAACATCGTCTCGCGCACTTGACCATTCGTCTTATAGAGGCAGAGCACCATCGCTTCGCGATCGATGCCTGTCAGATAATAGAAATTGCGATCGACAGAGAAAGGATAAGCTTCATCTTCTGAGCACATTGGGCTCTTTCCTGAAAAGATCAGGATGACTTCGCCATCTTTAAGGACTTCACACAGTCTTTCACGTCTTCTTTTGTGATCCATGATTTTTCCTCCTTAGAATAGATCATCTTCTTCATCTATATCATCACTTGATATCGTGATCGTCTCAATATTAGCGACACAATCTTCGATAAGTGCTGCATAGTCAAACTTCGATTCATAATATAGACATTTGTCTTCATGTGGTTTAGTCACAGGGTTCTTAGGTGAGAATATCGTACAACAGTCCTCGTAAGGTAAGATCGATGTCTCATAAGTATCAAGTTCTTTAGCCATATCGATGATCTCGATCTTGTCAAGACATGCGAGTGGCCTAATGATGAGATGCTTCGCACAAGAGCCAATAACAGTCAATGACTCTGGCGTCTGTGATGCGACCTGACCGATACTTTCGCCATTTGCGATCGTCATGATATGTCTTCTATTACAGATGATATCAGCGATACGATACATCATCCTTCTTAATATCGTGATCGCATACGATTCATCTGTATGATCATAGATCGCTAATTGCAGATCAGTAAATGGTACGACATGGATCTTGATCTCGCTTTGATAAGCCGTGAGCTTTTTGATTAATGTCAAGACTTTATCGAGGGCTTGTTTTGAAGTATAAGGCATCGAAGCGAAGTGCAAGCACTCGATCTTAAGACCTCTTTTCATCATCATACTGGCAGCTACAGGTGAATCGATACCACCTGACATCATGATGAGGGCTTTGCCATTGATGCCGACAGGATAACCACCTATCGCCACGACCTTCTCATCTAGAAGATAGATACGATCTTCTTTGACGATGATGTAGATCATAAGATCCGGTCTATGGACATCGACTTTGAGTGAGCTGTTTTTCAAGATATGAGCTGCTACAGTTCGATTGATCGTATCAGAATCCAAAGGGTAGTTCTTGTCAGATCTTCTGGCATTCACCTTGAATGTTTGATAGTCACGCTTACTTGCAAGAAGTAGAGCCTTCTTTTTTACTTCTTCGATGTCTCTTGAACATCTGATCGCCCCGCTGTAGTTGCTAAGACCATATACAGTGTGTAATCTTGCACAAACTTTCTCATAGTCTTCGCCATTGAGGTGGATATAGATCGCATCGTGCGTCTTCTCATATGTCAGTCCAGAAAAAGTCTTCAAACGCTCTTTTATATTTATAAGCAATCTGTTGATAAAATCTTTACGATTCTTACCTTTAGTCGTAAGTTCGCCAAAGCGGCATAGAATATAGTCATATGTATTATCTTGCATATCTATCTATCGTCTCCTTTAAGTATTTGATAAAAATGTCGATCTTCTCTTTTGTCATCGTATGATCAAAAGATATCCTTAGTGCATATTCACTATCGATGTGCATCGCCTTTAAGGTATGTGATGGCTCATCTTCTCTTGATCCACAAGTCGACTTGCCTGAGACCATGATACCATGGAGATCGAGCGCATTGATCATAACTTCTGTCTTGACTGGTGTACTGATATTGATGAGTCCAAATACACCGTCCTTTGGACTATTGATCGTGACATCAGGTATCTTGGCTAACTGTTCAAGTGCGTAGCTATGCAGATCCTGCATATAAGAGCCATATGTCTCCCTTTCCTTTAAAGCCTTTCTAATAGTCTTCGCTAAGACGATATTAGCTGGGCTATTAGATGTGCCTCCTCGAAGATGGAATTCTTGTTGGCCAGCACTGATCAAGGGTGCAATTTCGATATGTTTTCTTTTATACAAGAAACCACTACCTTTGACACCATGGATCTTATGAGCACTAAAAGAGGCCATATCCACATCTTTGAGGCATATCTCACACTTGCCTAATGCTTGCGTCATATCACTATGAAAGAGAGCTTTGGCGTTATCTTTTATGACTTTATGGATAGCACTTATATCGTTTATCGCTCCGATCTCGTTATTGACCATCATGATCGTCACTAAGAAAGTGTCATCTCTTAAAGCATTCTTGACATCTAAAGGATCGATGCTCCCATCTTTTTTAGGATTAAGATAAGTGACTTTGATTCCAAGATACTTCGCGACTTGTTTCAAAGCTTCATCAACGCTTGAATGTTCATAGCTAGAAGAGATGATGTGCCCACCTTGATGTAGTAGACTAAGTCCTTTTATCACTAGATTGTTCGCTTCTGAAGCACCGCTTGTAAAGATGATCTCTTCATACTTCACACCTAACATTTCAGCGATCAAAGTACGGCTCTTTTCTTGATTACGATAGACAGTGACGCCATCTTCGTATAGAGCGTCACTGTTGTAGTAGTCTTTGAGTAGTCTTGTATAAGTAGCTAGTACCTCTTCATCGATAGCACTAGTCGATACATGATCGAGATAGATCTTAGATGCCTTTTGCATATTCAGCGATCTTCTTGTCACTATCTTTTGGGAAGAGCTTGTCGATACACGCAAAGGCTGTCCTTAAGGCTTGTGTGTATTCACCGTTCATATAACTGAATTCTGCCTTCGATAGTTCAGTATCGACTTCACGATATGTCGAACGATACTTGTTGCCATTGATGATAGCACTTTCGACGAGCACAGCTGCTCCAACAACATTATTGACAGAGTTATATAGCTTATAGATGAAATCGATCGCTTCATCAAGAGTCGTGTTGAGCTTTTTGATATCGAGCGGTATCTCTTTGAGTAGACGCTTGATCTCCTTGATATAATCGTGGCTCTTTTTAAGATCGGCTTTATAGGTATCGGATATCGACTGTAAGCGATATTCAGCCGTCTTGACTTCGATCTCATTTAAAACGATCTGTAATTTGACGATCTGGTTGTTAGCACGAGCTTCATCATTAGATGTCTTGTCGATCGCATGTTTATGATCCAAGAGTCCACTTAAAGTCTTAGCCACTTCATCAGCTAGTCCTTTTGCTTTCTCTAGTATTACTGAACATGGAGTTATGCCTTTTTTCAGTGAGGTACCGATATCTTCAAAAGCTTTACGATACTTATCAAGCGTCATCGGTGTATCAGTGATCACTTCACTCAATCCTTTGAGATCATAACGCTCATAGTCTTTTGCATATACTTGGTTGATATAATAATAAGTCTTCTCGATATCTCTTAGATCTTGATCGATCTTGATCGAGACTCGTTTAAGATCATCATAGGCAAGGTTCTCTTTTGTTAAAGCATCTAAGATCGTCTCAAGTTGTGTGCGATAATCATCTAGATTCTCTTTCATACCTTCAGTATTGGCACTAGTTATCTCTTTGATACAACGGTTGACGTTATCAGCGATCTCTTTGAGCTTTAGTTCGACACTGATATGATTGGTACAGATGCCCTTGGCCTTCGTCTTGAGATAATAGTTTTCAACTTCTTCTATGAGCGTTGGTAAAGTACCCTTAGCCATTTGGACCAATGCAGGTATATCACCTATCGCTCTTTTGATCATATCGAGATTGTCGTTGATGCGTTCTAAGTCTTCAGATGCATTGATGAATTCATTAGCGTAGATCTGCTCTTCAAAAGAAGAGAAGAGCGTCTCACATTCTTTAAGTTTTGCCTCAACGCCTTCAAGTGCTATCGTCATCTCACCAGCACTATTAGCGACAGATTGTTTGATCTCACGGTATTGTTCTTTGAGTTCATTGGCGTGCTCGCGTTGGATCTGTTCTTTTTGCGTGATCGAATCAAGGAAGTTCTCGACTTCTTCGACTTCTTTCTCGGCTTCCTTCATCTTATATTCGATATCTTCGACTTTCGCCTTAGCGGCTTTATATTTTTTGGCGTCCATCAGATCATCTAGCTCTTCCATCATCTTTTGGATCGCATCGATGTCATTCTGTGCCTTTTCAAAACGTGGACGATGATCTTCGACTTGTTTAGCTAGTTCATCATTGATCTTGGCGATATATGTAGCTTTATTGAGCTTAAAAGCCAGAGGTACAGTTTTGATCGCATTGAATCTAACTTCTAGATCACGGACATCACTCTTGATCGAGCCTCTTCTCACTTTGAAGATGATGATGAATAATATTATCAAGCCAAGAACTAATAATATGGCGATATATGCTTCAAGTGGCATGATCCTACCTCCCTTGTTTACTTTGTCATTTTAGCACAATCTATGTGTATAATAAAGGTACTTAACGCAAGATAGAGTCGAGCTCTTCGCGTATCTTAGCTTCTAGAGCGATATCCACATTGATATCGAGCATATCGGAAGATGCCAAGATCAGATCACCTGAAGCGATGATCTCTTTTCCATGTCTTTCGACTTTGACGATCTGAGCACCTTTTGGCCATTTGATATCTTTGATCGCCTTACCGATAGCTTTACTTCCATACTCGACACAAAGCGTGATCGTCTTTACTTCATAAGCTTCTGTCCCCTCTTTTACCTCATATCTTTCAAGTAAGCTCTCATAGATCGGCTTGCATCTTAAAAGATCAGCCACAAGATAAGCAATGATCGAACATAAGATCAAAGGCAAGAGGTTAGTGATGTTGCCGGTCATCTCAAAGATGAGGATGATGCCAGTGATAGGTGCTCTAACGATCGCTGTAAAATAAGCAGCCATCGCTAAAGTAACGAAATGATAAAAAGTCGATGTATCGATAAGACCAAGTTCGATCAAAATTAAGGCAAAGATCGCTCCCACTAAAGCTCCATTCACTAAAAGTGGAAAAAAGATACCACCAGGTGCTCCACTTGCAAAACTTACAAACGAGAAGATCAATTTCATAGCCAATAATACTATCAATAACCATATAGATGAATCGATCGTGATATAAGCTAAAAGATGGTGTCCTCCTCCAAGTAACATCGGTGCTCCATATAATAAGACTATCGCTAGACATAGCGGTATCCCAAGACGCAGATATGATGGGAGCCTTAAAAAGAGTCTTTGTGTTAAGAGTGTCACATTATTATAGAAGACACCAATAAGACCAGTGATGATGCCCAAGATCAAGACATAGGGATAATACTTTAGGGCGATAGTACCTGAGATCATAAAATCAAATGTCGCTTGCATACCAAAGATATATGAAGCGATAAAATCAGCACTGACTGCACTAGCCATGACCACGATCAGTACCTTAGTATTGAAATTACGATGTAGCTCTTCTAGTGAGAAGAGGACTGCTGATAAAGGTGCGCTGAAAGCAGCTGCTAGACCTGATGCAGCACCTGATGTAAGCAATAGATCTTTATCTAATATCTTGAACTTCTTGCCTATAGTACCTGAGACCATCGCACCGATCTGGATACTAGGCCCTTCTCGTCCCAAAGAGAGACCAGCTAATGCGCTGAGTATGCCACCAAAGAACTTATATACTAAGACTTTAGGATGATCGCTAGTTATGAGCCCTGAGATCTCGGCTTCCACTTGTGGTATACCGCTGCCTGATATGAGCTTTTCTTTTTTGATGAAGTAATGAAGAATTAGCCCAACGATCAAAAGCACCAAAGCATATAGTAAAAGGACCATCAGATCTTTATGGACAAGATCGGCTATAAAAGCGATGAGCTCTTCGATCTTCGCTAAAAGATAACGATATACGACGACGACAAGACCGCTTGTAAGACCGATGATGATACCAGACACTAATAGTCTTACATCCAGTCTTTCTTTACTTTCTTTTATCACGACGCTCATTTTAGCCAGCTAAAGAGCATTTTTCAAGAACGTATCAGCACAAAATAAAAGCTATGATACGAATGCGTCATCGAGTATTTACTGTTGATGTCTTTTAGCGGTTTTCCTTGTATATCAACTTTAAATATGCTAATATTCTAAGGCGCTTAGTAATGCAGCATGTGAAGTAGTCAGCAAAGCGTCGATACCGCCTTAGGTAGTAAGTAGTCAGCTGCACTTGATGAAAGCTCAATATCGACACTCCTGAATATGATTCACACCTTACTTTAGCGATAAAGACAAAGGGAGGAAAAAAGAATGTCAAGAAATACGGGACCAGTATGGCGCATCTCTCGTCGTCTCAACTTCTCGATCTTAGAGACTGGCGAAGAACTAACAAAAAGACGCTATATTCCAGGTCAACATGGTTCAGCGACCAAGAAAGTAAAATTATCGAACTACGGTCTTCAGAAAGCTGAGAAACAGAAGATCCGCCATATGTATGGCTTAAGCGAGAAACAGTTCTTCAACACTTTCAACCGTGCATCAAGGATGAGCGGTGTCAAAGGCACAAACTTACTCATCTTACTTGAATCAAGATTAGACAACATCGTCTATCGTATGGGTTTTGCTCCAACTAGACGTGCAGCTAGACAGCTTGTCAACCACGGCCACTTCTTAGTTGATGGTAAGAAAGTCGATATCCCATCATTCAGAGTAATGCCAGGTCAAGTAGTTGAAGTAAGAGAAAGATCACGTAACTTACAGATCATCAACGATGCGCTAGAAGCACAGATCTCAACTAAAGACTTCGTCTCTGTCGATAAGGAAAATAAGAAAGGTACTTATGTCCGTCTACCAGAGAGAAAGGAACTCAATCCAGAAGTCAACGAATTACTCGTCATCGAATACTACAACAGATAATGAGTCAAAGCGGTCAGGTCGACCGCTTTTTTATGAAAGACCATGATCTTTGATCCAAGATCATAACTTTATCGATCTTGATAAAGTACGATATAGCTAGACACAAAACAAGAGCAGCTGATCAGCTGCTCTTCTATTTAGCGATATTCTCTTTGATGATATCGGCGATCTTCTCCACAGCGTCATCGACATCTTCATTGCAGACGACGTATTTATAACGGAAAGTCTCGCGCAATTCTTGTGTCGCTTTAAGTACACGCTTTTCGATCGTCTTCTCACTTTCAGTCGATCTCTTGCGTATACGTGCTTCAAGTTCTTTCATATCAGGCGGTGTAAGGAAGATCGAGATACAACGATCATCATATTTATAAGCATTCATGATCTGCTTTGACCCGACCGTTTCGATCTCTAAGACGACATTATGTCCTTCATTACGCATCTTTTCTACATAAGCCTTTGGTGTACCATAATAATGATCGACGAAATAAGCATGTTCCAAGAGTTCATTATCATAGATAGCTTCTTTAAAGCGTTCTTCACTTACAAAGAAATAATTTATGCCATCCTTCTCTCCTTGTCTTGGTGCTCTTGTGGTCATCGAAACGGAATAGACAAGATCAAGATCGCTCATCTGCATGAGCTTACTTAAGACCGTGCCCTTGCCGACACCACTAGGTCCCGAAAATACTATCAACAATCCCCTTTTCATGTAAATATCATACTATAGATTTTCTGAAAATGATATAATTTTTACATGGCAATCGACGGAATGATCTTAAATAGAGAAAGAGAATCTTTAGAGGCAGCTCTGCCTTTTAGAATAAATCGTATAACACAGATATCGAGTGACGATATCTTGATCAATGTCCACGCTCAAAACAAAAGAAGAGATCTCATTATCTCGACTCACAGTCTCTATAACCGTATCCATTTTACTAAGATGGATTATACATCAAGTGGTGAACCAGGGGCTTTTGTCATGTTGCTGAGGAAGCATCTGATCGGTGGTATCATCGAAAAGATCGAACAAGTGAATTACGATCGCTATCTCATCTTTTATATCAGAGCTTTAGATGATCTATACGATGTAAGACACTGGCGCTTACATATCGAGCTCATGGGCAAATACGCTAATATCATCTTAGTCGACGAAAACGATAAGATCATCGATGCCCTTAAGCGTATCCCGCCCTTTGAAAACAACAAACGCACGATCTGGCCTGGATCTTCCTTTATCGCTCCTGAAGACCAAAAAAAGAAGGATCCTTTCAGCATCGAAGATATCGACACTTCAAAGTCTCTTGTCGAAGAGCTTTCGGGTTTCTCGCCTCTTCTTCAAAAAGAAGTCTATTACCGTATTGATAATGGCGAGAAGTATCATGATATCATCA
The DNA here is from genome assembly GCA_944326055.1 of uncultured Erysipelotrichaceae bacterium. Taxonomy (GTDB): domain Bacteria; phylum Bacillota_I; class Bacilli_A; order Erysipelotrichales; family Erysipelotrichaceae; genus JAHHTG01. The sequence goes on along the minus strand of CALVCT010000021.1, from coordinate 43,583 downwards.
AAGAGATAAAAGAAAGTGATCAGCTATATATCAGCGAGGTCAAAGATAATTACCAATATCATTTAATACCTTTGAAACATTTAAACAAGCCATATAAAGCTTATGATCTTGATGATGGCTTTGATCATCTGTATTATGCGCTTGAAGAGAAGACGCGCATCAAAGAGATAACTGGTGACCTCTTCAAGTTCATCAAACGTCAGATCAAACATTTCACACAAAAGAAGTCAAAGCTAGAAGAGACGCTTGAAACTGCTAAAAACGCGGATGATCTTAAGATGTTTGGTGACCTCCTTTATATGTCAGGTGATCTAGAGCGCAAAGGAAATGATCAAATAGAGGTGTTTGGCTATGATGGAGAAAAGCTCAAGATCGCTCTTGATCCTAAACTTTCCATCAAAGAAAATGCGAACCGCTACTACAACAACTATCAAAAGAAAAAGCGCTCCTTGCGCTATCTTGATGAGCAGATCGCTATCGTTCATGATGAGCTAGAGTATTTCGATTCACTTTCCGAACAATTAGAGATCGCTAACTTCAACGATGCTCAAATGATCAAAGAAGAACTCATTCACTACGGTTATCTTAAGGCTGACCATAAAAAAGGCCAAAAGAAGAAAAAGAAAGAAACTTATCACTTATACCAGATCGAATTTAAAGGTCATCATATAACTTTCGGTAAGAATCATGTCCAAAATGAAGTCTTGACTTTCAAATATGCTCGTCCAAACTATACATGGTTCCACGCTCAAAACTTCCATGGTGCACATCTGTGTGTCGATACAGATGCCCCTGATGAAGAGACTTTACGTCTCTGTGCGAATATCGCCGCTTATTTCTCAAAAGGCCGCTATTCATCATCAGTGCCTGTCGACTATTGCCTTGCCCGTAATGTCAAAAAGATAAAGGGTTCAAAAGCTGGTCTTGTCTCTATCGCTAATTATAAGACCATCTTCATCGATCCTGAAGAGCCAACATTAGAGATCAGATCCATCTAGGTAACGCTTCAACATCTTCACTTCATGGATCTTGAGACGACGATACTCACCAGACCTAAGATCGCCAATTTCAATGCAAGCTTCTTTTGTTCTGTGTAATCTTATGACTTCTGCGCCTACCGTTTTGAACATCTTGCGTATCTCACGATTATGTCCCTCATAGATCGTGACGATGTAACGGTGGGTCTTTTTATTAGGATTAGAATCGACATGATAGATCTCACATTTACCAGTCTTAAAACCATCATCTAAGACGACGCCTTTTTTAAGCTTTGAGATCTCTTTGATCGTGATATCGCCCTTGACTGTCACTTCATAGACCTTCGGTATCCTAAATTTTGGGTGGATGATCTTATTAGTCAGAGCTCCATCATTTGTCATGATCAAAAGTCCACTGCTTTCATAATCTAGTCTACCGACAGGAAATAGTCTGTAATCGGTCTCGATCAGATCACCCACGCATAAGCGTCCTTTATCATCTTTGACCGTACTGATGACATTCTTTGGTTTATTGAGGATAAAGACGACTTTTTCTTCTTTTTTGATCTTTTGTCCTTTGGCTTCGATATCTTCTTCACCTGTCACCTTATATCCTAAAGTCGTGATGATCTCACCATCGACTTTCACATCGCCATTTTTGATCAGTTCTTCCGCTTTGCGCCTTGAGGCGACGCCGGCATCCGCCAAGACTTTCTGTAAACGTTCCATATCCACCTCGTCTTTTCTTTCTTAACTTTATAATATACAAATGCGATCGTTATACTCAAGATGAAAAATACGCCCCAGAAAGCAACATAGAGAGTAGCATTGAGATCAAGATCATCATTATCGACAGTCAGATTGAAGATCTGAGGATTCTCCAATGTATAATCATTAGAACTATCTAAAGCTAAGACCATGAAGTTGCCATCACTCATCGTCGTAAACTGTATCGCATCTTTACTTTGTGTCGTGCGACACTTGATCACATCTCCATCATCATCGACATAGTAGACAGTATATACCTTATGTGTATCAAGATCGGCTGCCCTGATCTCAATGATAAAAGGACCTTCTGATCTGATCGGTATCTCGTTCTTTTTAAAGTTGATCGAAAAAGATGTGATCTCTTCAAAACCATAACCCTTACTGATCTTAGTTAGATAACTCTCATCTTTCAAAGATGCGATCGATGAGCTCAAGTGATAAGTATCTGGCCAAAGTATATCCTTATAACTATCTTCGACATCTAAAGCCAAAGCCATACCCGATATCGCCAATTCTCTTGTCCCATTTATATTGAACAACATATATTGTCGATACTCCTTAAGTAAGACCTGGTCTAAGAGAACGATCGCTGTATTATCTAAGACATAATCAGTATCTAAGACCATCTCTTTTACTTTGATGACTTCTTCGATCGAGACTTCTTCATTGTTTGTGAGCTTTTCAATGATCTCAGGGATCGTTTTATCAAGATATAAGATATCTTCATATAGTTCAGACTTTACTTCGATCTCAAATGAAGTTATGACACCACAATAATCAACGATGACCGTTTGCTTACCTTCGGTTTCAAGATCATAATTTGAGATCATGTCGGTCGTCAACTCTATGATCTCTTGGGTCTCGACATATGTCCCACTTTCGCTATCCAGATCGCGATAAGTGACTCTTAAACTCGCCCCTTCAAGTGAGATCAGGCCGTGAAGCGCTACTTCCTTTTTGATATCGCCTATCACTTCGATCCTGACGATCTCGCGATATATCGCTTTATACTCCGTGTCATCATAATTAGCTAAGAGATCTTTATCTAGTCCAATGAATTCATACCCCTCTTTATAAGGATCTGAGATCATCGGCATCTTACCATCAGCGATCTTATAGCTGATGGTCTCTCCATTATCAAGATCAAAAGTCACTGTATGATAAGTAAACTCTTTGATCTTTGAAGGATTCAAGATATGATCGACAGTATCTTTTGCGATATAGCCGATATCTGTCTCATAATCATAAAAGTGCATGTCTTGATCAGCACTCATATCGACTTGCACCTTATAGTAATCATCGCCCTCTTCTAGTAAGACAAAAGAATAGGGTGCGATATCTTCAAAAGTATATACGATATCATCAAGGCCAGCGTCACGATAGATATATATGACTTCATCATCATCGCTGATACCTAAAGCATAGGCGTTATAGTCTTTGAAACCTAATGAACGATCCAAACTATAATAATCGCTAGCCAGATTCTCGCCCCAATATGGATCTAAAGAATAGTTGACGTTCATCCCAGAAGCTTTATCACCGAAGAAGGAGCCACTATAGACCGAACTGTTGTGATCAGCAAAGCGCGAAGAGATGTAATAGCGCGCATGAGAATATACCGAGCGAGCTATCGAATCATAACGACCATTAGCGATCTCTTCAGCCGTATCATAAGCTGCATGACCAAAGAGATTGTTTTGCGTATAAGCATTATAAGACTTGCCATACGAACTCTCATAGATACTAAGGCTCAACATCATCATCGCATTTGCGCCATAGCGATATTCATTCTCAAAGAACGCATCGATATTATCGACATATTGTGACCTATTGACATCATCATTAGCGTAGTCATAATTGAAGTCGATATAAGTATCGAGATGCTTATTAAAAACGAGCGTCTCATTAAAATAGTGATCGATCTCATTAAACGTATATCTCGTCAGCGTCCGGTGCGGCAGATACATATAATAGTTGTAGTATGGCTCGCTATTATTGATGGCTCTATCATGCGCTCCTAAGCGCAGATCATCGATAAGATCGTAGAAAGACTCATAAAAATAGTGGCCATCATAGCTATAGTAGCGCATATCACTATTAAGATAACTAGGTGAAGGTCCAAAAGCTAAACTAGAATAGACATAATCTTCTTCAAGTTGCGCTTTGATATCGTGATAGATATCATCACCACGCCTCGTATAATAAGATATACTGACATCTAAAGTCTCGTAGGGATGCAAGATGACATCGTCAACAGAGATCATACCAATATCACCGCTGATCATGAACTCGACTTCGCTCATGTCATCACTAGTTGAAAGATATGCTGCATCTATTCCATAACAGCCATTTATCCCTTTGATATCACCTTCTTGATCTTCGTAGTTCAAAATAAGCTCGCAAGCATCATCTACTCTAAACTCAACGATACCATATTCCATCATGATGACGCGATCACCATCTTGCAAGACGAGGTTGTCGTAGTCATCACTCAACTCACGATATAAGTTTCTAGCTTCATTCAATGACGAAGCTTCCGCTATCTTCTTATAGCTATCAGCTTTTGAATCATAAAGCGCATATCCCTCTTCTGCATCGATCTTAAAGAAGCTCCAAGATATAAACAGAAGGAAAAATACTATCCATCTTTTAGACATGCCGTTATTTTAATACATCTTCATAGATTTGTGAAATCATAGAGATATAAGCTAGCTCCATCTAAAAGCCCTATGTCCTTGATGGCTATATCAAGATCCAAGGCAATAGCTTTGTGCCTAGGCATCAAGATGTAAGTTTCTATACGATACCCTAACATCTCAAAGACCAGTTCCATATTCTCTTTTAATGTCAGTTCTTTAGACATGATCACTTCGATCTTCTTTTCAAGTGATGGTATATTGATCCTAAAACGTATTTTCGACATATCTTATCACCTTAGCTTCGCCACTTATTTCTATGTATGCTTCGTCTCTATGTAGGTCCTTTTTGATCTTGGGGATGAAGAGATATTGATTGATGATTCCTGGGCCTATCCAAACTATCGTGTCATGATACTTATCTCTATCGACATCCGATAACAATGAATAATCATGCCTATACCTAGTGTTGAAGCCCCTTTTGAACCTTTCTAACATTTCTTGATAATATGCACAGAACAGCACACCGTCTCTTCTTAAGTATAGCTTCTCTCTTGTCTTTAGATCATAGCCCAAAAGATCAGGCTCGCTTTTTATCACATCAGGTATCTTTTTGATGATCGTCTCATCTCTTTTGATCGCGAAACTATTTTTAGCTATCGAAGCAAGCTTGAAACCAACGAGCCTTTTACCTATTGAAGTTACATCGATCTCTGATACGGCATCGACTTTTGAAAAGGCATATAAGAGCGTATCTTTTTCCTTATTGTCTAAAACATAACGCACAAAGAGAGCTTCTAATTTATAAGACAAAGAAACTTTCTTTAAAGAAGCACTTATAATTCCTATGCGTTCTCGGTCTAATAGTGGCATCGATCCTTCAAACATCTCCTTGATCATCGGATCTTGTAAGAAACGCAGATGATCTTCGATAAAGACGATGGCTTTCTTTTTAAGATCGTTACGTTTTAGGCGATAAAATAGATAATCGATATCAGAAACATCATCGACATCGATCCTTTCCACCCAATTCTCAAATTCAAAGAGTTCGCTCTTTTTGTCGCCGATATAGAAAATATGGTATTTATCAGCTTCAAAAGCCAAAGACATCAAACATGTTCTAAAAAAGAGGTCACGTTTCTTTTTGTCTTCATAACTGAAGATGAGAAATGGATCTTTATTGAGATCGTGGATCAGAGCTCCCTGATCCATTATCATAAAATTATCGTATTCTCCAAGCAAGATCTTGCCATTCCTCAGATCAAGGTCATACCTCTTATACAGCTCATAAAAACTTGTTTCTTCAAGCTTTGGTCGATAGATCGTCTCACGATGGATCTTATGTATTTTGTGATATTCAATGATCTTTTTGATGAAGAAAGCAGATTCGCGCTCCTTATCAAAAGCTTCGTATCTCAGCGATCTTATCGTCTCTTTTTTGTGATCGATCAACTCTACGACTTCTTCATTACGTCTATCCTTAAAAGAACGCGTATATGTGCCATAGCCATGATATAGTCGATCTTTAGTCCTCAGATAGAATTCGCCTGGTCTTTTGATCATCTTGGCTTTACCAGTCCCTATCATCTCTTTTGAATCGCTCTCATCTTGGACCTTAAGAGATATACGATAAGAAGTATTGGCCCATACTTCCTGATCGACGACAGCACTAGGCTTTTGCGTGCTCAACAGCAACATTATCCCAAGGCTTCGACCGATACGGGCGATCGATATGATATCTTTGATGAAATCACGCCTCGCAAGTTTCAGCTCAGCAAATTCATCGATGATGATGAACTCATCTGCTATATAAGGCATGCCATAGCTCTCAGGATCAAGACGATGATAGTCTTTAAGATCCATGATACTGGTCCGTGTGATCGCCGCCAATTTTCTAAAAGCTTCTTCTCTTCTTTGGCATTCAAGTCGAAAATATGCTAGTGAACGATCTAGAGCGACTTCGTCAAGATTATTAAGTGCCAATACGATATGTGGTAAAGTTTCTCCTTTATATGACAATGCTTCTAAAAGGCCTGTACCTTTATAATCGATGAGAGCGAAATTCAGATGTTTAGCATCTGATCTAAGAGCCAACGATAAGATAAGTGATAGTAAAAATTCTGATTTTCCAGCTCCTGTGCACCCCGAAAGCATCGCGTGAGGCCCTATACCTTCTTGAGAAAGATCAAAGACTAGCCGTTGGCGATCTTCATCGATCCCTAGAGTTGCGATGATGCCTTCATCGTTTTGATAGATCTTCGCAAGATCGATATCATGATCATAGATATCAGTTAGCACAGGCATCCTGATCGCATCGTCTTTGTCATAGGATCTATATGATCTTAATCTATCAAAGATCCTTATGTCATACGCAAAGACTGTTAAACGATAGATATCACAATCGCATCCATCAGTGATCGTAACTAAATCTTTATCGATATCGATAATGAGTTTTGTCCTCTTAGGGATATCACCATCACTGAAATAGATGATCGAGCTTTCTTCTTTTATTTCCTCATTGAGATTATATAGGCTCAAGATGATAGTTCCGGGCGGCACTTTGGCACTTTCGTCGATGAAGATCAATCTTCGATCTGCATCATAGAGATGTGGAATATCGACGATATCACCATAACGCTCATAAAACGCTCTATCGATACAAAGTGCGATCTTGATATCCTTATAAGAGACAGTAAGCGCCAACTCTAGCAAGATATACAAAAAGACTTCGTTGCGTTTTCGTAAAGCTCTGATAGTAAGGAAGTCATAGCTTTTAAGATCGATGATGATTGGGACATCACTTAAATAACTGTAGCGCTCTTTTAGCTCAGCGATCACTTTATCACCGTTATTTCCTTCATCTTTGATCTTGAGGTCGAGCTTCTTTTTTCCTCTAGCTAAAGTGATATATAGAGCATCTTCATCTTCTTTCTCTCTATAAAAGAGCTCCTTATCGGCAAATAAGCGATGAAGATCGCTAGAAGTGAAGCCATAGCTTTCATGATATTCCTTGATGATCGTGATATCACTTTCGATCTTCTGTATCAGAGTATCCACAGCTTCTTTATCATGGCTATCCTTAAGACTATCTCTTTTCTTTCTTGACCTGCTTCGGTATCGTTTTTGTAAAAGCGGGAATAAGATCGCTGAGATAGCCATCAAAAGCGGCATGGCGACGATCATTATGATCTCAATAAGCGATCGACCACTCATATAACTCAGATAAGCACTGACGATCGATACTCCTAACATACCTAAACTCATGAATAGTCCCTGGCCAAAAGTAATGATGAATGGCGCTTCTTCGGCGTTTTCTTTATTTTGTAACCTCAGACTATACTCTAATCTAGGTAAGATCGCTTTTTGACGATAGTGGCGTTCAATGATAAAAGAAGGCTCTTTTACGACAGAAGTCGTGATCTTTACTTCTTCAAGATCGACTTCTACGCCAAAGTTATTAGAAAAAAGATAGTCTTTCGTATAGATCAGGGTCAATCCCAAGATGTCGATGCGATCGTGATCTTCTAGTCTACTTCCATCATAGCGATGATCATTGAGATAGATGTATTCGAAATCGCTTATGATCTTGGCATCTTTGATAAAGATATGGGCAAAAGCGAGCTCTTTTGTCTTAGTGACCATCTCGCTTGTCTTGAGTGAACTGATAAGGACATCTTGCATCTTATACGCTACAAAGGATTCTATCTCATCCTTAACGACTAAAAAAATAAGATGATAGAGGTCTTCTCTTTTTAGAGTATATATCTTAGATCTTAAGATCTCAAAGCTTTTATCAGAATCACTTTTATACTCTTTAAGATCGATATACCACTGATCATCACGATAATAGAAGGCAAGACCACCAAAATGGACTTGCCTTTGTCTTTTGTGATCAAGGATCAGCGTCTTCCTAGTTGCACCTTTGTATAATTCAAGCTTCTTTCTCATCGATACTCACCAAGATATTGACATAGGCTTCATGTTCGCCATCTGCTGTATAGACGCGTACTTTAGTCACTCCATTGTTCAAAGGGGTGATAGAACCATCCCCATCGAGACTGACGATCGCCTCATCTTCACTTTCATAGCGAAGATCAGATCGAGAATATCCGCTTGGTAGAGCTACGATGTCGATCTTTGATGGTCCGCGTATGACCATTGCGTAGCTTCCAAGAGATATCCTTTCGCTTTTGATCGAAACGGTCGGCATACTTGTTTTTGATGCTCGATCCTTATAAGTACAGTGATCGACGAACTGCCCTTTTTCGATATGGCTCTTATTGCCCAGCACCTGATCGTCCTCATCCAAGATCGTGAACTTCTTTGACAAGCCAAACATCGAAGCTAAAGTCTTCTCGGAATTGAGTTCGATATTGAGGATCCATGATAGCGAAAGATCGGCACAGACATAGACCCCATCTTTATCAGCTGATGCTTCAAGGACATCGTAGTCAGCTTTAGCGCTCGTGCTGATCAGATGGCCTTCACTATCATACATATGCAATGTCGTACCGACATTGGCTTTGATACCACCATTAAAGCGCACATCTACCAGGTCTTTTAAAAGACTAAGTGCAAACGATAATGAAAGAGTACTGGAAGCTGTCGCATCGATATTGAAGTCGACATCTTCTTGATGATCTAAGATCAAACGCACAGCACCGTTGTTGATCTCGGCCCCGACAGTATGATCTGTAGCGATAGCGATCTCGACTTTTCCACTCACATAGATATTCAATTTAAGCTCGATATCAAAAGAAGCCAAAGGAAAGTTAGCGATCGGTAGTTTGATCTTCATCAAGGTGAAAGAAGTGTCGATGATATCTTCTTTAGGCTTCATGAAATTTTTGAGTTTATTGAAGAGATCTTTCGGTTCTTCAAATAGCGAAAAATCGCCATATAAGAACTTATATCTGCCGATCGACATCCCGACTTCTTCAGATGTCTTGAAATCAACATTTAGATAAGCTTCTTTGATCGTACCATCTTCATAGTCCCACTTATAAGACGGTTTGATCCCATAGATATCTCCATCAAAATAGACATTGATCCCTCTATCAGTCTTCTTTGAGACATACAGATGGATCTTATTTAAAGATATGGCGTAACTGATCTTGAATCCACCTTTTTCGAATTCACCACTAGGTGAAAAGTTTGCCATCCTTTCGATACCATCCTGAGCATAGATCGAATCATCTTCGATGATCTCGCCATCGATCTCTATCTCTGCACTAGATAGGTCGAGGTCTTCGATCGTACCTTGGATATCGACCTTCTCAAAGACTTCCTCAAAACTGATCTCTCTTTTATCTTTGATGCCGTTTTCTTGAGTGATCTCATAGAACTTATCATCTGCTTCGCTATAGATGAACTCACCAACTTCATGCACATCTAAGTCAAGCGAAGGACTTTCGTCGATCGTGATCGGTCTTTGATATTCGACAAAAGCCTCATCCTCAAACTCTTTGTGATCGATGATCGCCCTGAGGCGTGAAAGATAGATCTTTGCTTCATCGCGATCGACCGTCTTTTGTGGCTCTATCTCACCTTTTTGATCAATGATCCCATGAGCCATGACTAAAGCTAGGGCAGAAGGATCTTTCGATCTTTCGATATCTTTAGGCATGGTTACCAACTCTTTTTGGTCTAAAAGTGGAGCTAATGACCCTGCAACATCATCCAACAAGAGTGCCTCATCAAGCTCGCCTTCGATCCTGATGCTCCAAGCATCCAGATCATCGATATTCGTCACAGCCATAAGGTCGCTTGACCATTCTCTTTTAGTATAGATATCTTCATCTTCGCTCTTGCAACCCACGCAACTCAATATGATAAGCAAGACAAGAAAGATGATCTTTGATCTAGATGAAAGTCGACGCATTCTCTGTGATCGTCGATTCTAATGAATCATATGATTCAGCAGTCAGATCTAAAAACCGAGCATATTCTTCGATCGTCTCTTTCTCCTCAAGAAACTTCTTGGAAAAATGTTCAAAACGCTGCCTGATCATCTCCGAACCATCAGAGCTCCATATAGCACTCAAAGAGCGCATTTCATTTTTTGTCTTCTCCAAGACATTATCTAAGCTCGTATTAAGCCTTCTGAGCTCACTCGCTGTGTTTCTGACATCAGCTATCGTGATCTTGATATCACCCATTTTTTCACCTCCTTAAGTCTTCAGATGCTCTGCTTGATTGATGAGTTCTTCTTGCGTACTCGCATATGCTTTTGCGCTGTGTCTTAGAAAATCCACATACTGCATCATGATCACTGAGATACGCCTAAAATCATCCTCATACGACTTGATCTTCGTCGTAAACTTTTGATTGTCAGCTCCTGTCCAAACACCAGCTAAAAGATCGACGCGATCATATAGCTCAAAATATAAACGCTTATATTCTTCTTTCGCTTCTTCGATCCGATCAGCCGTTTCTAAGACACGAGCTGTCTCGACCACTATCCTTCGCATGATGATATCCTCCTTTCACCATATAAAAAGGAGGATCTTTAAAAAGATCCTCAAAAAAAGAAAAGACCGATCGGTCTTTTCTAGCTAAAATACTTGTATGTACCTTTGCGCTCTTTCTTCAGTGGCTCATCTGAAGGATAGCCCAAAACAGCGATGCCATAGACGACATGATCTTCAGGTATCTCAAGCTTATCAAGATAAGTCCTGAGTTTGACATCATCATTGAAATCGCGCAATTGGTTGATCCAAACAGATCCGATACCAAGTGAGGTCGCTGCAAGAAAGATATTCTCTAAGGCACAGGCATTGTCATCGACACCATACTTATAATCTCTTGGTGTTGAAGGAATGATGATCGCTTTAGGTCTATAGAGATCGTAACTTTCTCTATCTAAGAGCTCCTGCATGACTTTTATCAGCTCATCTATCAGCTCATCATCATTGATGATCGTAAAATGCCATTTGTCTGAACATCTTGCGCTTGGTGCATGTAAAGCACATTCTGTGATCAAAAGTAAGTCTTCTTTTGAGATCTTTTGCTCCGTGAACTTTCTTTGTGATCTTCTTTCTAAGATCGTCTTGATCGTTTCGTTCATCTTCTCTTCCTCCTAGAATAATGATAGTTGATCCGATTCATCCAAACCATCTAAGATACCAAGCTCTTCAAAGCGCTTTAGTAAAGTCTTTGATAAGAGTGTACGTTTCGTCAAGTCTTGTTTATCACTGAAAGGACGCTCTTCTCTAGCTTGAACGATACTTTCAGCAACGTTGGCACCTAGACCATCGATGACAGTGAAAGGTGGGATGATAAGATGATCATCATCAGGATCGACTAAGAACTCTGTCGCTAGTGATCTTTCGATATCGATATTAGTGATATCATAACCTCTCGCCTTCATCTCATAACATATCTCTAAAGTATCATAGAGGTTCTTCTCTTTATCTGAGACCTTGTCTTCTGGATCTCTGCTGAAGCGTTTCTCATCTATCCTATCAAGCCAGATCTTGATCTCTCTAGCGCTTTTGAGCATAGCATTTAGATCATAGGCATCACACCTAAGACTTAAGTATGATACATAATAATATTCTGGATGATAGACCTTGAACCATGCGATACGCACAGCCATGATAACATAAGCGACAGCGTGAGCTTTTGGGAACATGTATTTGATCTTCTTACATGAATCGATATACCATTTCGGCACATCGTGCCTTAGCATCTCTTCTTCTTGTTCAGATGATAAGCCTTTACCTTTTCTGACCTTCTCCATGATATCGAAAGCCATCTTTGATTCTAAGCCATAGCGCAGCATCGTGACCATGATATCATCACGACATCCAATGACATCACGAAGAGCGATGCCCTCTTCAACAAGATCCTTGGCGTTATTGTTCCAGACATCGGTACCATGTGAAAGTCCTGAGATCTGAACAAGATCACTGAAAGCTGTAGGCCTTGTCATCTCTAAGATACCACGAACGAATCTCGTACCGAATTCCGGAAGACCACAGGCTCCTGTCTTCTCGTCATAAACTGGGTCGATTATATTGAGAGCCTCAGCGCTTGAGAAGATCGAGATCGTCTTTTTATCGTTCATCGGTATCGATTTCGGGTCGATACCAGAGATATTCTGTAAAAGACGCATAGCAGTCGGATCGACATGACCTAAGATATCGAATTTGAGGACATTGTCGTGGATCTCATGGAAATCGAAGTGTGTAGTATACCAAGTCGCATTTGGATCGTTGGCAGGATATTGTATAGGTGTGAAATCATAGACATCCATCTCACTTGGAATGACGATGATACCACCTGCATGTTGACCTGTCGTCCGCTTGACATCAAGACACCCTTCAACAAGACGCTCTTTTTGAGCCTTGGAGATACTATCTTTAGAGATATCATATTCATCAAGATAACTATTGACATAACCATAAGCTGTCTTTTCCATGACTGTCGAGATCGTCCCTGCTCTGAAGACATGATCTTCACCAAAGACCTCTCGCGTGAAAAGATGCGCTCTTTTTTGATAATCACCCGAGAAATTAAGATCGATATCAGGTACTTTATCACCATTGAAACCAAGGAAGGTCTCAAAAGGTATATCCTGACCATCGCCTCTCATCGTCGCTCCACAAACGGGACAGACTTTATTTTCAAGATTATAACCAGATAGAGCAGTCTCATCGACCCATTCTAAGTGTTTACAATGTGGACAGATATAATGTGGTGCTAAGGGATTGACTTCTGTGATACCAGCCATCGTCGCAACAAGTGAAGAGCCAACAGAACCTCGGGATCCAACGAGATAGCCATCTTCATTAGAACGCTTGACTAAAAGATGCGATACATAATAGATCACCCCATACCCATTACCGATGATCGCATCTAATTCTTTCTTCAATCGATCATCGATCGTCTTATCTAATGGTTCGCCATAGATCTCTTTAGCTCGCGTATAGACGATATCCGTAAGGAGCTTATCCGAATCTTTGATCGTTGGTGTATATAGCTTTGAATGGATAGGATAGATCACTTCGCACATATCAGCGATCTTATTCGTATTTGTGATGACGATCTCTTTGATCAGATCTTCATCTTCTAACCAGCTGAATGCTTCTAACATCTCCTTGGTATTCAAAAATCTTTGATCAGGAGTCTTTGAAGTCAAGCGCTTGACTTTATCATAGATATATAGAGGGTGACGTGCACTGCCGATACCCTTTGCAGTGATATAGACATCTCGTAAGATCTTTTCATCTTTCTTCACATAATGCAGATCACCAGTTGCACAAACGATCTTCCCTAATCTCTTGGCTGTTTGGATGATGTTTTTAAGGATGAGTTTGAGCTTATCTTTCGTCAAAGAATCGCGCACTTCATAGAGCTGGCGATAATTCTCTAAAGGCTGGACTTCGATATAGTCATAGAAAGCTATAGCTTCTTCTAATTCTTCTTGACTTCTCGTACTGGCGATCTCAAAGACTTCACCATTAAGACAAGCGCTGCCGATCAGCAAATCTTTACGATACTCTCTGATCGTCTCTCTAAGTGTTCGTGGCTCAGCTGCGACCTCTTTACTATCATCGCTTGCATCATCAGAGATCTTCGATGTGACCAGTAAAGTCTTTGTATGAGCGATCGAGATCATCTTGAAAAGATCTTTGAGACCATCTTTATTCTTAGCAAGAGCAGTGACATGATAAGCTCTCTTCTTTTTAAAAGCATTCTCTATATCTTGATAGTCATCAAGTTCCCTAAAAGTCTTGATCTCATCTTCTTTGATCTGTTTGAGCATGAGATTGAAGACTTGAGCCAATACTTCAGCATCATAATCGGCTCTGTGGGCATCTGATTCATCATATTCGACACCAAAATGTTTAGCGACAGAGCCTAATCGGAAACGTTTTTGGTCCTTAAACATCGCTCTTGCGAGATCTAATGTATCGATGACGACATTATCGATAGGATCGGCTTTGATCCTTTTGAGTTCTGCGTTGATAAAGCCATAGTCGAAACTAGCGTTATGAGCGACCAAGACTTTTCCTTTCACATAATCTAAGATCTCATCTTTGACCTCTGCAAAAGATCTCGCATTAGCGAGGTCAGAATCCTTGATATGCGTGAGATGAGTCGTGAAGCTTGAGAGCTTGACTGGTGGCTTGATGAACATATCGATGCGTGATTCGATATTGCCTCGATACATCGTGACTGCACCAAATTCAATGATATGATCATAAGTAGAACTAAGGCCTGTGGTCTCGATATCAAAGACGACATACCTTGCATCACTGATATCATCATCGGTCTTATTATAGACGATATTAAGACGCTTATCGACCATCGCCATCTCTACACCATAAAGGATCTTGAACTCGCGCTCAGGATCGCTCTTAAGACAAGCTTTTGCGGCTTTTTGCGCTGTCGGGAAAGCTTGGACTCCATAGTGATCGGTGATAGCTACAGCTTTGTGTCCCATCGAAAAAGCAGCTTCAACGATCTCATCAGCCTTGCAGACGCCATCCATCTCTGAACGGTTAGTGTGTGCATGTAGCTCAACGCGCTTATCTGCCTCATCATCGACTAATCTATCTTTTGCCTCGATGATCTCGATATCATCAGGAGTAAACGTATAATCTTTACTGAAATCGTCATAGCGATAATTACCACTGGCTTTGATCCAGACACCTTTACGATATGTCTTCAAACGTTCTTGATTGAAATAACCGCCCTCAAAGACTTTGACGATCAGGGCATTGTCTTCATCTTTCACATAAAGTGTCACGATGTCTTTGCCTTTCTTGGTCGTTATCGTATCGACTTTGAAGATCTCCCCTTCAAAAGCGACATCATTCTCTTCATTGACTAAGTCATCGATGCGTACATCTCTATATGTCACATCTGTCCTTCTTTTTCTCGTATAAGGCCTTTCACTTACATAAGAATTTTTGATAGTCTGGACTTCTTTCTTTGGCGTCTTTATCTCTTCAGCATTGATGAGCGTCTCTTCTTTCTCTTTCTTCTCATCTTCAAATGAGAAAGTGATATCAGTCTTAAAGCCTATCTTATGTAGATAGCTCATGAGATCACAAAAATAAGGTCTATCTGTATCATAGTGTTTCTTTTGATCATAATGGATATCAAGATTGCCATCTTTCAAAAGTGGTAGAGCCGATCTAAATGCTGAGGCATGATCTTTAGAATAATCTTTTAAATAATATATGACATCGTTCAGCGCAAGATTGCTCTCATTTGGCTCAATGAAAAGCGACACATCGTGTTCGATCAGTTCTTCAAAATACTCCTTGATCTTACTGTAGAGCGTAAAAGACAAGATCTCAGGACTAGCTAAAGTAATGATCACTTCATCTTTACTTTTATGTAAGACACAGGAGACTATCTTGACATTTTCCAAAAAAGGACGCTTGTCTTCTAAGCCATATCTTTTGATAAGACTATCGATCAAAGACCGCATGTTCACCTTGCCATCTTCGAAAGAGCACTTTTAGCTGCCTCTTTCTGTGCTTCTTTCTTACTCGTGCCCTGACCTTTACCATAGATCAGACCGTCGATCTTACAGACTACTGTAAAAAGCGGATCATTGCTTGGGCCGACGATGCTTTCTGTCTCATAGGTTATCGCTTTACGACTATCTGCTTGTACGTATTCTTGTAATTTCGTCTTGTAGTCGAGCTCATCATCATGACCATCATCGATATGCTTAGCGATCGTAAGTTCAAGAAACTTCGAAACGTTGTCAAAATCAGTGTCGATGAAGATGGCACCAGTTAGAGCTTCAAACATATCCGCGATGACGCTGTCACGATTTCTGCCACCCGTCTTCTCTTCACCCTGACCAAGCTTGAGGAATTGATTGAGTCCAAACTCTCTGACATAGCTGGCAAGCGCCTTCTCACAAACAAGATTGGCCCTTTTGACAGTCATCTTTCCTTCTGGTAATGGTGGCTTCAAAGAAAAGAGCTTGACCGATATCCAGATCTGGAGTACCGCATCGCCCATGAATTCTAAGCGTTCATTATCTTTTAGTCCTGAGCGGTGTTCATTCACATATGATGAGTGGATGAAAGCTTGCTCGATCAATCTCTTATCGTGATAGACGATATGATGTTCATCTAAAAATCCAAAAATATTCATATCTCTCAATTCAAACTCTCTTTCAGGCCTTGTTTTACTTGCTTTAGTATATCATGAAACTCTGTCCTCTGACTTTGGGAAATGATCGCCCTTGCATCTTTTTGTGCTGCGTCAATAATGATACGATCATTGAAGAGATCACCTAAGATAAAAGACGGAAGGCCACTCTGTCTTGTGCCTAAGATATCACCTGGCCCTCTTAGTTTGAGATCTTCTTCCGCGATCTTAAAACCATCATTGGTATTGCATAAGACTTCTAAGCGTTTCTTGACATCTTCACTTACATCTTCATCGCACAATAGATAAAATGAACCACGATATACTGACCTTTGGATGCGACCACGAAGCTGATGGAGCTGACTTAATCCAAAGCGTTCAGCATCATAAACGACCATGCATGTCGCATTAGGGACATTGACTCCGACTTCAACGACAGTCGTCGTAACGAGTACTTGGATCTGATCTGAAGCAAAATCACGCATGACATCTTCTTTGGTCTCATTAGACAGACGACCGTGTAAAAGGCCGACGACATAAGGCGCAAAAATGCTTTGTAGTTTGTCGTGTAGTTCAGTAGCTGCTTGAAGTTCACTACCTTCTTTATGATCGATGGCACTGGCGATGATATAGATCTGACGTCCACTATCTAAAGTCGCTATAAGATCAGTAACGATCTCTTTTATATCGTTTTGATAGATGACTCTTGTATCGCAGCCTTTTCTTCCTTCAGGCATCGTATAGATCGAAGAGATGGCCATGTCTCCATAAAGAGCACTAGCCAAAGTCCTAGGGATAGGTGTCGCTGACATCAAAAGGAAATCGACATCGTCACCTTTAGCTAGAAGTTTCTTTCTTTGATTGACGCCAAAGCGCTGTTGTTCGTCAGTGATCACAAGACCGAGATCGCACATCTTGACATCATCAGAGAAAAGCGCGTGTGTCCCTACGACGATGTCGATCTCTTTATGTGCAAGTCTATCTTTGATCTCCTTTTCTTTTTTGATCGAGGAAGTCAAAAGAGCGATCTTCACACCAAGAGGTTCAAGTAATTCAACAAGATTCTCATAATGCTGGCGAGCTAGGATCTCTGTCGGTGCCATAAAAGCACCCTGATAACCAGCTAGATGATTAGCATATAGTGCGATGATCGCGACGATCGTCTTACCACTACCGACATCTCCTTGTACAAGACGTGTCATCGTCCTTTCGCTTCTTAGATCGATCAAGATCTCTTTGATCGTGCTGAGCTGATCTTTTGTGAGAGTAAAGTTCAAAGAATTGATCAATCTATTGATCGCCCCCATATCAAAAGACTTAGGGACTTTCTTTACTATTTCACCTTGTCTTAAAAATAATGCTAGATAGAAATATAAGAATTCTTGGTATTTAAGACGTGCAAGAGCACGCTTATAGCTATCGATATCCTCAGGCATATGGATAGCGATCAGTGCTTCTTCAAGTGATATCAGATCATGTGCTTTGATAAAGCGATCAGGCATGACATCGATGATCTTGCCTTTCATCTTATTCAGTGTTGCTGCTATAAGTGTACGTATCTCATATTGGCTGACACCCTCTTTGATACCGTAAACTGGTTTGATGCCTAAGATCTGATCTTTTTTGTTCGGATAGTAATAATTGATGACATTCATCCGGTCTTTAGCCTCTAAAGTCCCAACGATGTACAATTCTTGTCCTGGCTTAAGTGTCGCGGCCCAAGGACGATTGAAGATCGTGCAGTTGATCTCATCGCCATATTGATCAAGACATTTAAAGCGTACCATACTGCGTTTAGCGCCAAAACGATATAATGTCGTAGTAGTAATGATCTTGCCTTTGAAACAGACTCTAGCACCCTTGATGAACTCTTCTTTCTTATTGAGTCTTGTCATCTCATAGCGCATAGGATAATACGAAAGGATATCTTCGACATCATTGAGATCTAACTTCTTACATATCTCTTTTCTTTTATCTGTCAATTTGAGTACATCAAGAGCTGTCATAGCAAGATTATATAATAAAAGGTGCTTTGATAGCACCTAATAACATCAAGAAAGGTCAAGGGCAGACTAAGAGGCAAGTATAAGTAAAGACAGATCAAATAAGTCTTCTTGAAAAAATGATCATATAACGGTAATGACAGATATAGCGGATAAATTAAAGGATAGTCTAATGGTCTTACGTATTTTCAATACCTTATGACTATCCTTTTCTCTTTTTTATACCCCCATATAATTTAGAGGCCAATCATCGATTTCCCCCACAAAAATTAGAGGGCCGAAAGATATTACAATGAAACTAACTAACTAGACGCCTTTCGTCTATACGTCAGATAGTACATTGTCGCAAAGAAGATCGCTAATAGGAAAGCGATAGCGCTCAAGACGAAGGACATCTTAGCTCCATAGCTGTAGATGAACCCCGCGATCAAAGAACCGCCGACATTACCTAGAGAGCGCATACTGTTATAAAGACCGACTAAGATGCCGTCGTCAGACTTGTTCATAAGGCTGATCATCGCCTGTAAGAGCGGTTGATAGACCGCGTTGAAGCCAAAGAAGACGACGTTCATGATGATAAAGGGCACGACATCCTCGAGGATGACGATACTGACCATCATCATAAAGCAGACGATAAGGACTGGGATGATGGTCTTGGTGATATCGGTCTTTTTCATGAGGTAGCGACAGATCGTCATATTGGCGACTAGCGTGATGATCCCCACTAAAGCCTTCAAGATCCCATTGTAGGATGGTGGGAAGCCATATTGGTCCTTGATGAAGTAGTTGAAGCACTGCTCATAAGAGGTCGAGGCAAAGGACGTCAAGATACAAACGGCTAAAAAGAAGATGATCATGACGCTCATGATCTTGCGCGAGGCGATGATGGCGCTAAAGGGATTGGAACTCTTGACGACTTCCTTTAGCGGCATCTTGGTCCGATATGCTTCATCATCTTCAAGCAAGACAAAGCACAAGACCCCAGTTAGAAAGAGTCCTATTGCTTGGACCATGAAGGTGAAGATCGTACTGATATTGCCTAAGAAGCCACCGACCATATAGCCAAAGGCCGCAACGATGACGTTGATCGTAACGTTGTTGGCGAGGTTTTGGCCTACCGTTTGTGACGATGAGTAGTCCATGATATAGAGGATCTGATCGACGGTGATACCGCCGATGAAGAAGCCCCCAACGAGCCTAGCGATGATGATGCCAAGCTCTGATGTCGAAAGGCCAAAGGCCAATTGCGAGAGCGCATAACCGACATAACAGAAGCCCATCGTCTTGACGACCCCAAAGTTATGAGAGATCTTGCCCCAGAATGGTGAAAACAAGAAGTTCGTCAAAGACATACAAGCGAAGGCCACTCCAAACATGTAATCATTGAGGCCTAGCTCTTGGATGAAAGTCGGGGTGATCGGATGGGCAAAGTTAGCGACCAGCGAATAGACAGCGACCGTGATATAGAGCTTGCTGATCGAGATCGAACGCAGCGACATGGCTACTTGATCAGATGGAAGCTGTCTTGCCGCTTATAGATGAAGTACGTCTTATCATCTCTGAACAAGACGTCTGTCTCCGCACCAAAGGTGAGCTCGATGCCCCAACTTGGCACATCACACTTACAATTGAGTTCGAGAGAATAAGCCGTGTCATTATAGAGGGGGTAGTCACCATTGCCTGGCACACCTTCCTGTTTGTCCCAAAGGCCGATCGTCGGTCCCGCACCATGGCCATGATAGCCGATCGGATGCGTATAGATACAGGGGATGATGCCCTCTTCGATCGCTTTCTCACGTGCTAGGCGCAAGATCTCATTGCCTGTCCTTCCTTCTTTGAAGAAAGACAGGGTGATGTCTTGCAGACGATTGACCGTCTTCATCACATCTTTGAGCTCGACTGGTACATCTTCTTCATCAGCCTTTAAGACATAGGCGTTCTCTTGGGTATCAGTGCAAAGGTTGAGATAGCGAAGTCCGACATCACAATGTAAGACATCACCTGGCATGATGACGGTCTCACCTTCTATTTCACCTACATGGGCCCTTCTGACGGAGACTTCAAAGTCAAACCATGGTTCAAGACCCAGATCGATCACCTTCTGCAACATCCAGTACTTGACATCATCATTGGTCGTGACACCGGGGATAATGACTTTGCTGGAGAAGGCTTCACCGATCATCGTGTGCGCTATTTGCATGATGCCATGGTAAGCATCCATCTCTTCAGGGAGTCGTGTCTCCAAGATACCGACACAGACCTTTTCAGCACTGCAGATCTTCGCTTTGAGATCATCATCTAAAGCTTCCATGATGTCTACGTACAGTGTATGACTTAGACCATCGCCAAAGGCAAAGTCCTCTGACATATCAAGTCCGATCTTTTCAGGTGCGCATTCCTTTAAGATGCGGTTCAGACATTCAAGCTGAGTCTCAGGGACTGATCCAGCATAGGTGTTCGTATCAAAGGGCATAAGAGCATCCTTGTCTTGCCAATTCGAGCCTTTAGGATTGGTCCAGACAGCCTCATAGAAGCCATCAAGTCCAACACCAGGTCTTGTAAGGGCCATCCTTTTGACTTTGTCGCCCTCAAGATGGAAGACGAGGATCGTGAGCCGACGCGCCGTCATCATGGCACAGGGGACTAGAGCTTTTAGTACAGGGTCCTCATTATATTCATTACATGCGACGACCCAAGTGTCGATGCCACTTCGCTTCATAACTTTTGGTAAGATCGTGTCGAGACGTTTGCTGAGCCAACCATCTAAGACACGCTCCTTTTGTCTATAGGTCAGTATCTTGTCTTTGAGAGTATCCGTACTGACGACTTCTTTATCTTGGCGGTAGATATCCATATCATTCATCCTTTCTATTGGCCATGGCTTCTAAGATGACCTTTTTGATCTGCTGATGAGCAGCTTCAGGGTCAGTGTTGTAGACTACATTTTTGAAAAGCGGGGCGATCTCCATATCCATCTTGGCTTTATTGAGACGGTTCTTGGCACTGGCCTCATCATCCTTATAGATGGCATAGATCTGTTTCTCTAACTGCTCGATCGATTCGGGCATCACAAAGAAAGCGATCGAATCGGGCAGATTCAGCTTGATCGGTCCGACACCTTGAGCCTCGACTTCGATCAGGACGTTCTTACCGACACTCGATAAGAACTCGACTTGGCTCTTAGGTGTACCATAGTAGTAACCATTGAACTCAGTGTATTCCAAAAGACTGCGTTCTTTGACGGCCTGGGCAAACTCTTTAAAGGAGACGAAGTAGTAGTCTTTACCATCGACTTCTCCTTCCCGTTTAGGTCTAGTCGTCATTGAGACGGAATAGAAAAGATCGAGCTCAGGATCATCTAACAGGGCCTTTCGGATGGCACCCTTACCAACTGAGGATGCCCCACTCAAGATGATGACTAATCCTTTTTTCATCAACATTCCTCCACGACTTTAGTAAGTAAAGTATAGGCACGATCGAAGGATGCCAGATCAAGACGTTCCTTCGGCGTATGGATATCGTAGGTCTTAGGACCCATGGTGATGATATCGACACCACCGAGAAGGCCATTGAAGACACCACATTCATTACCGCCATGGGCCGCTTCTTCGATGAGATCTTGACCAGTCGTCTTTTTTAAGACCTCGCGGAAGATCTCACGCATCTTCGATTCCTTGACATAATTCCAACCCGGATAGCGCGCTGAGGTACTATAAGTCAAGCCAAAGGTCAGCGCTAATTTCTTTAAGATATTGACTAGATTGTCGATACCACTTTCTAGAGCACTGCGGATCGAGATCGTTATCTCTAGTCTCGTCTCATCGGTCTTGATGACGCCCATATTTAAAGATGTGAGCGTTAGACCTTCGATCGCCATCGAACGGTGTCTAAAGCCATTAGGCGCAAGATAGATGAAATCTAAGATCGCCTCGGTATCAGCCTTGGACATCGTCATCTCGACCTCTGTCTTCTCCAGTTCATAGAAGAAGTCCGGATCGGAGTATTCTAGTTCCTCCGTTATCGCTTTGGCACTCTTATCTAAAGATCCTTTTAGTTCTATTTCAGAAAGAGTAGAAGTGAAGACCACATCACACTCTCTAGGGATGGCATTATCTTTAAGACCACCATCGATACTCACAAGACGCAAAGTCTTATCAGCTAGCTCCTCTAGCATCCTTACAGCGAGAGTATTGGCGTTGCCTTTTTCCTTATGGATCTCACCACCTGAATGGCCACCGGATAATCCTCTTATCTTAAGGATATAACCTGAACCATCAACTGGCTCTTTAGTGTAGGGACGATCGGCAGTAAAGATACAACCACCCGCAGCACTGATGCCGGTCTTGACTTCACCTCCACCGTCAAGCGAGATCATCCTTTTACCTTTAAAGTATTCGGCTTTAAGGACTTGTGAGCCAAGAAGACCGACTTCCTCTTGGACGGTGAAGCAGCACTCAAGTGGTGGATGGACTAAGCTATCATCATCAAGGATCGCTAACATGTATGCCACTCCCGTCCCATCATCAGCCCCAAGGGTCGTGCCCTTAGCTTTAAGGAAACCATCTTCCACATAGAGCTCTAAAGGATCTCTTAAGAAATCGTGAGCACTATCCTTATTCTTTTCAGCGACCATGTCCATATGGGCTTGTAGGATGAGAGGCTCATGGTCTTTGTCTTTGCCAGTACCTTCTTTATAGATCACGACATTGCCCATCGGATCTTGAATATGCTCTAGGCCATGATCTTTAGCGAAGTCAACGAGATGATCGCTCAAGGCTTTCTCGTTATAGGAGCCATGGGGGATCTTGGCGATCTCATTGAAGTAGTAACAGTGTCTTTTAGTCAGATCGAATTCCATCATGCACCTCCTTTGTTTAAATGACTAAAGAGCCATTCACTGATCTCTTTTAAACGTCTTAGACGATGTAGTGGCTTGCCACTGCGGGAGAGTTCATGATTCTCACCGATAAAGGCCACTAGTCTTGTATCCACACCACGACACTTGAGGACCGTATACATCTGGATGCCCTCAGGGATCGGACAGCGATAGTCTTCCGTCGAATGGATAAAGAGCGTCGGGGTCTTGACCTTATTTGCGTATTTGAGCGGCGACATGTCCCAAAGCTCAGCTTGGCAATCATAGAGATCGTCGAACTCCTGCTCGATCGGGAAGTCGATGCCATAGTCACTGGCACAGACCATCGAGATCCAGTTAGAGATACTGCGCTGGCTAGCAGCTGCTTTGAAGCGGTCCGTATGACCAATGATCCAATTGGTCATATAGCCACCATAGGAGCCACCGGTCACCGCCAGCCTTTCAGGATCGATCGGATAGTCTGCGATAGCACGATCGACGAAATCCATAAGATCTTCATAGTCGATCCGTCCATAGTTGTGTCGTAAGTCGGCGAAGGCATTGCCATAGCCATCAGAACCTCTTGGATTACAATAGATGACAAAGTAACCTTCCGAGGCCCAGTATTGCATCTCATGGTAGAAGACCTCACCATAGGCACACTTTGGTCCACCGTGGATATCTAAGATACAGGGATACTTCTTTGATGGATCATAGTCTTTCGGATATAGGACCCAACCCGTGACCGGCTGGGGCTTTTCTAAGATCAGTTTTTCGGGACAAGCGACATACTTATCCTTTAAGATCTCTTCATTGATGAAGGTGAGCTGCTCAAGAGTCTCATCATAGACTTCTTGCAGCTTTTGCTCCTTCATCGCGATCACATAGAGCTTATCATCTATGACGACAAGGTCATCCGCGGTACCCGCGATAGGCATCGCGACATCGAGCGTTCTTTTATGATATTTAAGGACGATACCATCACCTTCGCAAGCGGTGATGAGATATGCGCCATCTTTGGCCTTATAGAAGTTCCTGAGTCGACCATAGCGACAATCAGAACCGACTGATTGATAGAGAGAATATTCGCTGTCGACGACAAGTTCCATCTGCTCGTCCTTTAAGACATAGAACTTATTAGATTCGATGGCCCCATAGTCTTTCGCGAAAGTGCCGATAACGACGATATCTTCATCATCCAAGAAGACTCGCCCGATCTGCATAACTCCATCAAAGATCGTCGAAGTCGTCTTCTCTTTAAGATCAATCTTATAGACCTTTGACCACTTACCTTTGAAGGTATCATAGTCGATGCCACTGTAGACGACCATCTGATCATCATGATCATAGCTTTCGACATCCATCGTCGCTGGAGTGAGTCGCGTGACAGAAAAGTCACCTTTTTTGACTAGAAAGAGGGCGTGTCTTTGATAGTTGATGATACCCTCGCCATTAAAGAAGAAGGGATACTCATCAAAGATGACATAGTCGCTATCTAAAGCTTCTCTTTCTTTTACTTCAGCTTTCTTTGCGCCATCATACTTATCATAGTCCGCATCGCGCTTATCGATGAGGGCCAAGATAAGATAGTTCTCGTCATCGAGATCTTCGATATTCAAGACTTGAAGTGAGATCGTAAAGGTACTATCTTCATCAAACTTTCTAAAGACTGTCTGTCTTAGTTCTTTGTCGTATTCTTTAAAGTAAAGGCCCGCATCGAGAACACAGAAGCTGTTTCTTTTAGACCATTTAGTCAGGGCTGCATCTTTTTTTGTCTTGAGATCTAGTTTATGGACTTTTACGACATAATCATTAGATAGACGGTCTTGGCGATATTCATGAAATAAGAGGCTGTCTTTATAGACGGTCAAATCACTTAAAAAGGAGTACTCTAAAAATAGATCAAGACTTATCTTTTCCATGTCACAACCTCACAAGGATCAGTTCAGTCTGTGGGGCCACGAGCCATTCAGTACCATGTTCGGTGATGACGACGTCTTCTTCAAGGCCAACGCGACCCTGCGCGATTTCAACGCCAGGCTCAAGGGTGAAGACATTGCCGACCTGTAAAGGCGTATCGATCAGTTCTGGGGCATTATAGCGGGGACGACGATTAGCTAAGATCGTGCCACCATCATGGGTGACATGGCCAACTTGATGACCTAGCGCGGCATTCCATGATTCATAGCCATAGTCGACGACATAGTGCCTAGCGACCTGATCGACTTCAAAGCCTGTCTTACCAGCGACCATGAAATCTTTGGCTTTAGCTATCGCATCTCTAACAACCGCAAAGGCCCGCTTGACCTCTTCAGGCGCATCATCTTCATCATCTTTAAGGACATAATACATGCGCTGAAGGTCACTACAATAGCCATCCTTACTGACCCCATAGTCGATATTGATGAGATAGCCCTTTTTGATCGGGGTCTCGACGATGCCCATGTGACCACCTGGGACATCTGGATCGCAATTGATGCCTGGACATTGACTTTTGGCCCACGACATCCCATAGCCATCTTTAGCAGCGACTTCTTGTAAGAAATTGAAGATATCTAAAGAAGTCACACCTTCCTTTAAGATCTCCGGGACCCGTCTTAGATAAGCATCAGCCTTGATCGCACAGTCTTTGATCTTAGCGATCTGCGATGAGGTCTTACGGCCTCTGACTTCAGAGATGACCGCCGCAGCACTTTTGATCGGTAGAGGTTTTTCAAGCTTGTCTAAGACTTCGCTCTTCAGCTTTAGATACATGCCTAAAGTCAGGCCATCACAAGCCGCATCGCTTCTTGAATAATCTAAAGCGAGATCTTTGATCTCTAATTTGTTCAAGACTTCAAGGATCGTCGCTTCCATCGTCGTTGGATACTCATAGACTTCATCGATCCCTTCGATCAACTTATAACCCTCGATATCAAGTGGTGAGACGATCGCGATACACTTGCCTGTCTTAAGGAAGATGAGGGTCGTGGCAATGATAAAGTCCATATCGCCCAAAACTGGTAGGATCGGCTCTGAGCGCATGATGGTCTCACGACCTTCGATGAGCCAGGCATCGACATCATGGTGGCGCATCGCCTCATAGATGATCGGTATTTTTTCTTGATCTAGATACATACTACGCTACTCCTTATCTAATGAAGAGGGCCTCATAGTGAGACCCTCTATGAGATCATCTTTTGATCAAGCTGGAACTTTGATGAAGGCGAAAGTGTAACTACCTTGTGGGTTGCAACTGTAGCCTTCAAGACCAGCCTTACCTAAAGCGACGTTACTGTAACCGAATAGTGGGCAAGTGTAAGCCATCTCTTCAACGAGGTAGTCCTCAGCTTCATGGAGCTTCTCCATCCTTTCGGTACCTGTCAGCAGATCAGCTTCCGCCAGCATCGCATCATAGGTCGCATCGCCCCAAGTTTGGTTGCCGTATTGGTTCTTGGAGTTGGCCATCTCAAGGAAGGTCGTTGGATCCATGTAGTCAGCGGACATCGAACCACGAGCGAGTTCGGTGATACCTTGCTGGTCACGTTCATCAAAGAAGACACGAAGCTCCTTGTTTTCAATCGAGACATCGATGTAGATAGCTTTGAGCTCTTCCGCGATGACGGCAGATACAGTATCATGCATCGCCGCTTGGTTTGTGCTGTAGGTGAGTTGCAGTCTATTAGTCTCACTGTAACCAGCTTGTTCCATCAGGGCTCTAGCTTCATCTTTATCGGTATAGACGAGTGGTCTTTCATCGTCCTGTTCTTGACGGAAGTCACCATCGACACCTGGCATGCCCTTTGGTACATAACCTAACAGTTCATAGTAGACGCCTTCTGCATCCAATGCGGTGATGATGTTATTGCGATCGATACCAAGTTGGATAGCTCTTCTGACTCTGACATCTTTAAGCGCATCACTGGCACGATAAGAATTCATCTGCATGTAGTAGTTGATGACAGAACTAGAGATCAAAAGTTCAGGTTGACCTTCATAGAGATTGACGACGGTCGATGGCTCAACGTTTGAGGCAAAGTCGATCTCACCAGTCTGGAAGGCCATGAGTTGGGCTTCTGGATCAGCCATGACGACGGCTCTAAGATTTGGTGTCGTGACTTGATCAGCCATTGGGAAGTATTCGTTCTTGACCATATCGATCTCAGTCTTATTGTCGATCGAAGAATAAGTATAAGCACCATTAGTTGGGTGTAGTTCACCAGCCCATGTGTAGTCGAGCTCTGGTGCATAGTCGGATCTGAGTGGGTAGAAGACACTAGATGTCATAAGACTGAGGAAGAAGCTACATGGCTTCTCTAGAGTGATCTGGATCGTGAAGTCATCGAGAGCTTCGATACCGACGACACCTTCCATGTCAGCGATCTTAGCAGTACTACCATCAGCACCGAACTGGGATGCACCCTTGACATAGTTACGGATGAAGTATGAGTAATGGGAATCAGCACTACCAAGGCCTAAAGAACGTAACATACCATAGACATAGTCACCAGCTACGACCTGTTGACCATCAGACCAGTAGTTGTCTTCTGTCAAGTGAAGTGTATAGACTGTTTGTGTATCATCTAGTTCGTACTCCGTACAAGCTTCATTGACGATACTGCCATCTTCAGCAAAAGAGAACAATGGATAATACGTCTGGTTTAGGATATACGAGGCGACACTGTCGGTCGCAACAGCTGGATCGAGGTAGTTTGGTTCACCACCGATCGCATAGGTGAAAGTGTCTTTATAAGTCACTTCCCCATCAGTCGTACCCGTGCCTTCATCACTACCACAGGCCGTCAGACTGAGGGCCATGAGGACAGAGATGAGGACGAGTGCTAACTTTTTCATGATCTTCTTCATATTCTTTCTCCTCCTTATTTTTCATATAAGAAACACGACACATATCGTTCACCGACTTTGATCGGCTTAGGCCTTTCACTTCGACAGCGCTCGGTAGCTTGTTGGCAACGAGTGCAGAAGGCACAGCCCTTTGGTGAATTGATAGGTGAAGGTATCTCACCTTGTAAGATGATCCTTTGTTTCTTCTTGGCGACTTCGGGATCGGGGATCGGGATAGCCGACAAGAGAGCGACAGTGTAAGGATGCAAGGGACGATGATAGACATCGTTGCTGGGACCGATCTCCATCATCGAGCCAAGATACATGACACCGATCTTATCGGAGATGTGTTTGACCATGCTCAGATCGTGAGCGATGAAGATATAAGAGAGCCCCATCTCTTTTTGGATATTCTTAAGTAAATTGATGACTTGGGCTTGGATCGAGACGTCGAGGGCACTGATCGGTTCATCGCAAACGATGAACTTCGGATCGACCGCTAAGGCTCTAGCGATCCCGATCCTCTGTCTTTGCCCACCAGAGAACTCCGCGGGATAACGTCTGATGTGGTCAGGTTTTAGACCGACGATCTTAAGCAGTTCGACGACCCTTTCCTCCCTTTCTTTGTCTGAATCATAGATCTTGTGGATGATCATCGGCTCTTTGATGATCTCACCAACTGTCATCCTAGGATCTAGTGAAGCATAGGGATCTTGGAAGATCATCTGCATCTCTTTGTGGTAGTTTTTAAGAGCCTTGCCTTTGATGGTGGCGATGCTTTGACCGTTGAAGTCGATCTCACCACTTTCCGGCTCATACAACTTGACGATCGTTCGGCCAAGTGTCGATTTACCACAACCGGACTCACCTACTAAACCAAACGTCTCATTCTCCTTGACCTCAAAGCTTACACCATCGACCGCTTTAACGATCTGTTTTGGTGAAAATAAGCCTTTAGTCACATCGAAATAGGTCTTCAGATCTTTGACTTTAAGTAATGCTTCTGTACTCATCATCTCACCGCCCTTTCGTCGTTCAGCCAACACGCACAGCGGTGGGTCGGACTGAAATCTTTGAATTCTGGTCCATAGTTCTTACAGACCTTCATCGCCTTGGCACACCGATCGACAAAGGGACAGCCCTTTGGTGGATCTAAAAGATCCGGTGGTGAGCCAGGGATTGGCGTAAGATCTTTGTCACTATCATCTTCTGGATTAGCGATACAACTTAGAAGTCCTAAGGTGTAAGGATGCTTGGGCTCATAGAAGATCTCTTTATCAGTACCGATCTCGACGATCTTACCACCATACATGATGGCGATCCGATCACAGAGCTTAGCGACGACACCGAGGTCATGTGTGATCATGATGATCGCGGAATCACTGGTGTTCTTGAGCTCTTCGATCAGCTCGAGGACTTGGGCTTGGATCGTTACATCGAGGGCTGTCGTTGGCTCATCGGCGATGATGAGTTTTGGACGCATCGCTAAGGCGATCGCGATGACTATACGCTGACGCATACCACCAGAGAACTCAAATGGATATTGTTTGATACGCTTTTCGGGCGATGGGATGCCGACAAGGCGCATCAGGTCAAGAGCTTTAGCACGAGCTTCCTTTTTGGACATCTTCGTGTGGTTCAAAAGAGGCTCGATAAGTTGGGTCTCGATCTTTAAGACCGGATTGAGGAAGGTCATCGGATCTTGGAAGATCATCGACATCGTGTTGCCTCGGATCTTTGACATCTTGGCTTCATAGCTCTTCTTATCTTTGAATGACGATCTTGAGATATCTTCACCATCAAAGATGATGGAACCACTATCGATCTGACCATTTTCGGCCAATAGACCGATGATCGAATACATCGTCTGGCTCTTACCAGAGCCCGACTCTCCAACGATGCCTAATACCTCACCTTCATCGAGGCTAAAAGAGACATCACGGACAGCTTGGACGATCCCCTGTCCGGTCTTGAACGTCGTTTTTAGATCTTTTACTTCTAATAGAGACATCTTTATCACCTACCTTTTAGCTTCAAGTGCTTCACCTAAGCCATCACCGATGAAATTCAAGGAAAGGATCGTTAAACAGATAGCGGCGATCGGCCAGATGATCTGGATCGGATATGTAAACAACAATTGGCGGCAATCGTTAGCGAGGGCGCCCCAACTTGGGATCAATGGATCAAGGCCGATACCTAACATCGATAGGAAGGCTTCCGTAAAGATCGCATTTGGCACCATCATCGTCAAACAGACAATGATCGGCCCTAAAGCATTGACGACCAAGTGTTTTAGTAAGATCCGCATATGGCCAGCACCTAGTACTTTAGCTGCCATCGCAAACTCCATCTCTTTTAAGGACATGACTTGTGTCCTTACTTGCCTTGCCATCTGGATCCAAGAGGTGATCGAGATCGCGACGATCATCGAGAAGATGTTGTTGCCAAAGACCATGAGGATCAGCAAAGTGTATAGGACACTTGGGACCGAATAGATGATGTCGATGATCCGCATCAGGACCATGTCGACCTTGCCTCCAAGGTAGCCAGCGATGCCACCATAGATGACACCGATGACCAGATTGATCAGGGCAGAGACAAAACCGATCGACAAGGAGATGCGCGCACCGTACATGACTCTGACCAAGATATCTTGGCCTAAGCCGTCCGTACCGAAGGGATGTTCTAAGGAAGGTAAGGCATTGCGAAGCTGCATGTTCTGGGTAGTGTAGCCATACTTCGAGAACATCGGCACGAAGATCGCACCAAGGACCATCAAGACTAAGAAGATCAGACCAAATAAAGCTAACTTGTTCTTCTTGAAGCGGTCCCAAGTGTCTCTAAAGAAAGTCTTGCTCTCGATCGCGATGAACTCGGAATTCTTCTCGCTATCATCGAGGAGTTCGAACATATCGTCTGTCAATATCACATTCTTATCAGTCATATGTCTCACCTACTTTCCAAGTTTGATCCGCGGATCGATCAGAGCGGCAACGATATCCGAGACGATCGTCATGATGATGACGATGAGGCCAAGGAAGATCGTAAGCCCCATGACAAGCGTGTAATCACGGTTAGTTATACTGTTGGTGAACTCGGCACCGATACCTGGTATCGTAAATAACCTTTCGATGACCAGTGATCCAGTGACTAGTCCCGCAAACATCGGCCCACAGTAAGTGACGATCGGCAACATCGCATTCTTGAGACCATGTTTCAAGATGACTTTGAGCTCACCGGTACCTTTTGATCGAGCTAGGGTGATGTAGTCCTTGTTCATGACATCTTTGAGGGAACTGCGGGTCAGCCTGGTGATCATGGAGATCGGGCTCAAAGCTAGAGCGAAGGCTGGTAAGATATAGTTTTGCCATGAATCAAGGCCCATCAGCGGTACTAGTTTGAATTTGACACCAAAGAGATACATGGTGATGATGGCAAATAGGAAGCTCGGTATCGAGACACCTAAGGTCGCAAAGGTCGTGATCAGACTGTTGACCCAACGTTTTTTCGTCAGGGCACTGATGACACCGAGCGCGATACCAAAGACGACCGAGATCACAAAGGCGACGACGCCGAGTTTGAAAGTGACGGGCGCCCGATCAGCGATGATGTCGATGACCTGTTGACCTTTCTTAGCGATCGATTCACCAAACTCCAATTTGATCGCATTCTGTAAGAAGATGACATACTGTTCCGTGACGGGCTTATCTAGACCATATTTATGTTCAAGAGCGGCGTAAGCCTCAGGTGATAGTCCCCGACTATCTTGGGCAAAGGGGTTACCTGGGATGGCTCTGACCGCAAAGAAGGTCACAGTCATAAGGATGAAGAGCGTCAAGGCGCCAACTAATAATCTTTTAATGATGTACTTGATCATAAGCTAGCTCCTGATGAGGTAAAGTTCCATCTGTGGCGGTGTGAGGAAGTGTGCACCATCTTCTTTGACGACGACATCTTCTTCAAGACCGATCCGTCCAGCTCTCGTGGGGACACCAGGTTCCAAGGTGAAGACCATGTCTTTATCTAAGGGTACCCGGATAAGTTCATCTTTATCATAACGTGGTTTAGCAGGTCCAAGTAGTGGTCCACCATCATGTGCTACCCTACCCAGTTGATGACCTAGCGCAGCATTCCAAGATGGGAAACCTTTTGATGTGATATAGTCACGGGCGACAGTGTCGACTTCAAGTCCTGTGACGCCCGGCTTTAGTGCTTTTGCGGCAAGCTTTATACCATCACGGACGACATTGAAGGCTTCAACGATGTCTTCGGGAGCACTTGTCTCTTCTGGTCTTAGGATGTAATACATCCGTTGCAGGTCGCAACTGTAGCCATCGACCATGATACCGAAGTCGATATTCACGACATCACCATAGGAGATAGGGAAGTCCGGAGCACCCATATGACCACCAGGACAATCAGCACCGGAGAAGACACCAGGATTGCAAGACTTCGGCCAAGAGTAGCCATAGCCTCTTCTTTCCGTCTCTTTTTGAAAGAAAGCATAGACATCTTTACAATTCATACCGACTTTGATGAAGCTCTTGGCATCGTTGAAGATCTCTTCGGCTTTAGCACAAGCAATAGCGATCTTTTCAAGTTCGACCTCGGTCTTGATGCCGCGCACTTTCGTGACGACATTTTCCGCTGAGACGATCTTGGCATCGATATCAGCTTTTTTAAAAGCTTCTTTTAAAGTCTCATACATGCCGACTGATAGGCCATCAGCACTTGGATTCTCTAAAGAGTAGTCTAAGGCAATCTTCTTAGGTGCCTTTTTCTTTAGATATTCCGCCAGCGTATCCGTAAAGGAAACTGGGAAAGCGATGACTTCATCGAAGACGCCATAGTTGACATAGCCATTGATATCAAGTGGAGTGCAGATAGCGGCTGAGGTCCCATCCGCATTGAAGATCAGAGCTGTCAGCCCAATGAACTCACCATCACAAAGGACTGTAAGAGCTGGTTCACTGTTGGTAGCTGATTCTTGACCGGCGATGATCCAAGTATCGATGCCCTCAGCTTTAAGAGCATCCCTAGCTACTTTGAGCTTCTCTTTGTAGAACATAACACTACCCCCTTTGAAATATGGGCTCATTATAAGAAGTTACAGAAAATATTTCAAGAGTTATTTCATTAAATTTTACATTTATTGGAAATGTTTCTATTTACTGAAAACAATTTATTTTTCAATTATATTTTCATATTTTCATAACTCAAAATTTTATATATTCGTTATTGTGTCGATTATTAGTGAAGATCTTTTATTTTCAATTAAATGAAAACATTTTCTTTTCTTTAGGTCTAGACAAGGATAGAGCTAGCGTGCTATAAAAGCACCCGTAAAAGTTGATAGAGGCGCGGTGCGAATCAGTAAGTGTGGGAGACGACAGTCGTTGAAGACACTGAAAGGTCAAACCGCCGAAACCACTGGTGGGTACATCAGTGAGTTGGGCATAAGGAGAACATCTTTATGACTCCTGTCTTGATGACAGAGGAGCTATCGGTGACCTAGATCTTGAATGGGCGGCATCGATAGATGCAGCTTTTATTTTGCAAGAAGGAGGTCAAAGAGCGGATCAGAGCTTTCATCGCTAAGGAAGACCTACCTAAAGATACTGTCATCCATGGTATGGGATGGAACCAAGACTACTTTACTGACGAGCGTCGCTTACTCACCAAAGATGACCTCGATGAAGTCAATAAAGAATACCCCATCATCATGGAAAGGGCCTGTGGTCATATCCTGACAGCTAACTCCAAGGCTCTAAGCTTAGCTGGTATCACTAAGGATACGATCGCTGTCGCAGGTGGTGAGATCGACCATGATTGAGCTGGCGAGCTTACGGGCATCCTTAAGGAGAACGCCTGTGCCATGGTCAAAAAGATCATCAAAGAAAAGACCCCAGCGCAAAGACAGCTGGCTTTAAGAAAAGCTATCTATCATGCGGTAAGTCATGGCTTGACTAGCGTTCAGACCATGGACCTACGTGAAGGCTCATGGCAAAAGACCCTAGCTGACTATAAAGAGGTCTTAAAGGATCTGCCCATCCTTCGTGTCTATCATCAATGCAACTTCATGCATAAAGCGTCCTTTGAAGAATTCATCAAAGAAGGATATCATACCGGTGTTGGTGATGATCTACATAAGATCGGCCCTTTAAAGCTATTCATCGATGGTTCATTGGGGGCAAGGACGGCCCTGATGCGTAGTCCCTATCATGATGACCCTAGTACCTCAGGTATCGCCACCCTATCCCAAGATGAGCTCGATGAGCTGGTCATGTTAGCTGATGCGCATAAGATCCAAGTCGCAACTCATGCGATCGGTGATGGTGGTATCGAGATGGTCATCGATAGCTACGCTAAAGTCATAGGTAAGCTGAATGACCTAAGGCATGCGATCATCCATGTCCAGATCACCGATCAGCCACTGCTTCAAAGGATGGCTGACCTAGATATCCTAGCCAAGATCCAACCGATCTTCTTACACTATGACACTTCGATCGTCGAAGATCGTGTCGGTAAAAAAACTTGCGAGCGCCAGCTATGCCTTTGCCTCGATGCATCGCTTAGGCATACATGTCTCTCTAGGCACCGACTCACCTGTTGAAGACCTTGATCCCTTCGCTAATATCTATTGTGCGATCACCAGAAAGAACCTAAATGGCGAGCCTCAAGATAGCTTTTATAAAGAGGAAGCTCTAACGCTGACGCAAGCGATCGACGACTATACGATCGGCAGTGCTTATGATGAGTTCATGGAACTTAAAAAAGGCCGCCTCAAGGATGGCTATCTCGCTGATCTTGTCATCCTAGATAAAGATCTCTTTGACATCGCTCCTAAAGACATCCTTAAGACCAAAGTCCTCGCCACAATGGTCGATGGTAACTTCGTCTATGAAGCCTGAGGTATGTTGACAGGGTCGTTATAATGAGAGTGTACGAGGAGGTAAAAGATGAAAGTATTATTAGTCAATGGCAGTCCTAATATCCATGGTTGTACCGATACAGCTTTACAAGAGGTCAGTAAGACTCTGAATGAGGCAGGCATCGAGACTGAGATCTTCTGGATCGGCAATAGAGCGATGCAAGGCTGCATCGGTTGTGATAGATGCGCCAGTGAACATCGTTGCATCTTTGATGACAAGGTCAATGAGTTCATCGATAAGGCTAAGGATGCTGATGGCTTCGTGTTTGGTAGCCCTGTCTATTATGGTAGCGCCAATGGCTCACTAATCGCTTTTATGGATCGAGTGTTCTATGCTGCTGATAGTGATATCTTCTATCTTAAGCCCGCGGCCAGTATCGCTTCGGCACGACGGGCGGGTACGACCTTCACTTGTGATGAACTCGATCGTTTCTTTTCTTTGATGCAGATGCCGATCATCACCTCAAGATACTGGAACATCATCTTCGGCAATACGCCCGATGAAGTAAGAAAAGACCTTGAAGGCATGCAGGTCATGCGTACCCTTGGCCGTAATATGGCCTACTTTATCAGATCACTCAAACAAGCTGACCTACCAAAACCTGAAAGAGAAAAGACCGCCTATACGAACTTCATCCGCTAAAGAACCAAAATAAGCCGATAGCTTGGATAATGATGATAAGTGGGATGTTTAGATAGAACTTTGGCTTGCGTATCTTATGGTGAAATAGATACATCGCTAAAAGTAGTCCAAGGCTGCCGCCAAGCCAAGCTAAGATAAACAAGCCTTTCTCACTGGCTCTTGGCTTACCTTTGATCGCTGCCCTTTTATCTAGGGCTAATACACAAAAAGCTAAAAGATCGATAAGTAAAAGATAGTAAGGCAAGATAGCTTTTAAAGTATCCATGTCCTTACTTTAGCACAGACGATCGATCATCTATCAATAGGAAGACTAGCGATGCCAGACTTCTTTTCTCTTACCATGAAAAGGCAAGGCCACATCGAACTCATTCATCTCAAAGAACTTCTTGGCGTCACTTCGACTTTGATGGTGGGGGTAAGGTATATGGATCGCCTTTTCTTCATCAAGTAGTGAAGCGAGATATGAACCTTGTTTTTTGCGACCTGTGGCGATCACAAGCGCCCTATCATCGATTATAGAAGCGACGAGATCTTGTATCTCTTTACTTTCAAGATGAGTATCGGCAGTAAATATGATGTTCGCATTTAAAAGATCATTGTCTTTTACCATATCATAGATAGCTAAGAAATGATCTTTCTTATCTTCTTTGAGCCAACTTAGATCTTGCATCATCAAGATCATGGCCTCCTTCATCCGTCTATCGACAGCGATCTTATGTCCTTTAAAACTACTTGCGACAAGATAGAGCAGCTCATTGCCTCGACCATAAAGTTGGACCGGCAAGATGATCTTTTGACCTTTAGCTAAGTGCTCAGCGATCAGATCCACCAGATCCGCTCTTAGCTCCTTAGCACTTCTAAGTTCAGCATCATGTGCCATATCGATGATCGCCAGTTTAGCTTTTATCTTTGGTAGGCGTATCTCATATAGAAGTGGATCGATCTGCATATCACCAGAGTAGAAGAAAGTAGCATCATGATATCTAAGATAGGCCCAAAGACTACCAGGACAATGGCCACTGGGACCATAGGTGATCAAAAGATCACCTTTTTGATATGGCTCACCATTTAAGATGAGCGTATTATCGTAGTCTATCTTAGCGAAGGACAAGGTCTCCTTTGAAGCTAGGATCTGGCCTTTAAAACCTTGATCTATAAGGTGATCGACAGCGCCTGTATGATCTTTATGTGCATGTGACAAAAACAGAAGATCGATGCTCTGGGCTTCTTCTTTGCTGATCGTAGGATACGGGTATTGATCAGTATCCAATATCCCACAGTCAAACATCACCCTGAGATCGTCAAATCCAGTGATGAAACAACTTCTACCATGTTCACCATAGCCGCCCTTAATCACTAAGCGCATCATAGGCGTAAAGTTTATCCTTAGGTACTTGAAGATAACCGACAGTATCGGTCTTGAGCTCACTATCATTTAAGAAAGTGACCTCTTCACCTGTGAAGGAGCGAGCTTTGATCCGATAGGCACTACCCTCAAAGGTCGGCATGATGACTTGGATCTTGAAGCTATTTTCAACAGCTGTTTTAGAGAAATGACAATCCTCAGCTCTAAAAAAGACTTCGACATCATCGCCCTTACAGAACGATAGACACTCTAGTACATCATCACCAACGATGACATCGACACTGTCCTTTTCATGTCTTTGGACCTTACATTTGATATGATCACCTGCCCCTAATAGACCAGCTACGACTTTAGACTTCGGTCTTAGATAGCACTCTTGGGGAGTGGCGATCTGATCGATCACCCCTCTGTCCATGATGACGATCCGATCGGCCATGGCAAAAGCTTCTGAAGGATCATGAGTGACATGGAAGACGGTCGTCTTGAGCTGTCTAAAGATCTGAGCCATCTCGGTACGCATCTCGATCCTTAGTTGGACATCAAGATTACAGAGTGGTTCATCTAAGAGGACGATGGATGGTGACATGATCAGGGCCCTAGCGATCGCGACCCGCTGTTGTTGACCACCGGAGAGTTCAGATGGGTATTGATCCATCAGACCTTGAAGGTGTAGAAGCTCGACCATCTTTTCAAGCTTATCTTCAATGATCTTGGGATCGGTCTTTTTGAGCTTCAGACCATAGATGACGTTCTCTTTAGCTGACATGTGCGGCCAAAGGGCAAAGTCTTGGAATACCATGTTCAGATCCCGCTTTTCGATCGGCACGATCTTCTTAGGTGTCGTGACTTCGACACCATTGAGTAAGACCTTGCCGGTATTTATATCTAACATACCCGCAATAATGTTCAAAAGCGTGCTCTTGCCACAACCACTGGGTCCTAACACCGAAATGATCTCACCCTTCTTTACTTCTAAAGAGATACCTTTGAGGACTTCTTTTTGACCATAGCTCTTTCTAATATCTTTAAGCTCCAATATCGTTTCCATACAATCTCACTTTCTCCTTTTTCTTGATGTTCAATAAGCGCTCCAGCGCAAACATGATCACGATGATGCAGATACCACTGACGATGGTCGCCGCGGCTGCTTCCCCAAATTTCAAGTCATTATATGAATCGGAGATCCAGACTGGTAAGGTCTCCCAGTTTGGCGGATACAAGATCGTCGTGATTGCTAGGTTGAAGATACTGCCACCGAAGGCTGAAAGGACAGCTGAGACAGCACTGTTGTGTAATAGCGGCAATAAGATCGTCTTGATCTTCTTAAAGAAGCCAGCACCTTGCATCTCCGCCGAGACTAGTAAGGAATTGGGAATCTTGGCCATACCTGCTACTAAGACGCGATTGATGAGTGGGATGGCTGCAGCGACGACGGCAAGCACTAAGATCGCTGGTGTCCCATAGAGATGTAAGCCAAGCGGAACGAGCCATCTTTGGTTCCATACAAAGATATAACCGACACCAAGGACGACTCCTGGTACCGCCATGGCGATGAGGGTCGTCATATCGATCGCTCTCTTTAAGGGCGTCTTGACATAATTTAAGACATAGGCACAACCAAAGGCGATCAAAAGACCGATCGCGGCGGCAATGATGGCTAGACCTAAGGAGTGACCGATACCGACAAGTAGTGTACTATCGGTCGAAAGGACACTTTGATAATTATCGAGAGTGAAAGTGAACTGTTCGATACTGATGGCACTGGAGAAAGACATGATGAAGCTTGAGCCGATCGGAATACCCAAAGAGATGACAAGGAAGATCAAACTGAGCAGATCCATAGTCATACCTTTACTTTTAGATAAGACCTTCGCTTCTC
Organism: uncultured Erysipelotrichaceae bacterium; assembly: GCA_944326055.1. Classification (GTDB taxonomy): domain Bacteria; phylum Bacillota_I; class Bacilli_A; order Erysipelotrichales; family Erysipelotrichaceae; genus JAHHTG01. The sequence goes on along the minus strand of CALVCT010000021.1, from coordinate 4,578 downwards.
TTTGTTGGGTACCATTATCTAAGAAGTCGTAGTGTCTTTTACCTAAGGCCTTATACTGGATGAACATCGCGATGACGATCAAGACCATGAGGCACAGTGATAGTACACCAGCCATATCGAAACGGGCTGGCGAATTACAGATCGCTGAATAGATCGTATAAGGTAAGGTTGGATAAGAATAGACAGCCGTGATGGTCGAAGATAGACCATAGTCACCAACGGTATCCATAAAGATGAGCATCGCGGCGGAACATAGAGCCGGCAACATCAAAGGCAATTGAACATCTTTAAAGACCCTGCGACCGCTAGCACCACACATCCGAGCCGCATGCATCAGTCTGATCGGTTCCCACTCCAAAGCGTTCTTGATCGTGATGTAAGCCATCGGCCACTTACACAAAGACATGACCGTGACAAGGCCAGGGAAAGAGAAGACATAGCTGTTGACCCAATCAAGGCCAAACCAAGCTTTAGCTACACCATTGCCAGCCGCAAAATAAACCCAGCCCTGCGCTAAGATGAAGCTGGGGATGATCATCAAAAGCCAAGCTGCGATATCGATGACCCGGGCCGCCTTGAAGCGATATTGGGTCCTGACCCAAGCTAGAGCACAGGCGATAAGCAGACCAAAGACCGTCGTCGCACTAGCTAAAGATAGTGAATTGAGGAAGGCTTTGCGCCAAAGAGGTCTTTCAAAGACATCGCCGAGAATACTGAGATTAGCTAGATCAAATTGGCTTAGATCCAGACCTGGGCACACTATCTGAAAAAGTACTGCCGCCAATGGCAACAGTACTAGTACGAACATGATCGCAAAGATAGCAACGCTAAAACGCGATTCTCGTTTGTTCATTATTGGGCAGAGTAATCAGCGAACCAAGACTTGATCTCAGCTTCGTTCTCGGCGCCGAAAGCTGTGTCCGCAAAGGCTAACTTCGGTTCATCAGCAGCCCGATCAGCTTTTTGTGTGACACCACTGACTGAAGGTGTGAAGTAACCCTCGTCACCGGCATCGATCAGAGCTTGTTGGACCTCTGGATCAAGTAAGAAATCAACAAAGGCTTTAGCGATATCTGGTTGATCAGTCGAAGCTGAGATAGCGGCGACACGTGTCGAAGCAGCAGCACCTGATTCAGGCCAAACGATCGTGATAGGCTCGCCACTAGCGATCATACCATAAGCATTCGATTCTTGTAACATCGCGATAGAGACTTCGCCACTAGCTAGAGCTTCAACGACCTGTGGGTTCTTGGGATAGACCTTGAGGCCATTCTCAAAGAGCGTCGTGAAGTACTCTTTAGCACCGTCCATCGACATCTCATCGAAGAAATAAGCAGCTAAAGGATAAGCTGGAGCCGCAACACCTGGATCAGCCATCGCGATCTGACCAGCATACTTTGGATCAGTTAGATCTTCATAAGACTTTGGGGCATCTTCTTCGCTCCAAATATCGTTACGGTAGACGATGACACCGGCAGCATGTGCACCTGTTGGATAGAAGCACTTGTCATCAGGGACAAGAGCAGAGAACTCATCTGTTAGATTAGCAGCGTTGGCAACATCGACATTCGTCATGAGTTGACCATCAAGATCAAGATTGTAGATATCATACATCGAGTCCATCCAGACGACATCCCATTGTGGATTAGACTTCTCAGCTTCGATCCTTGACATGATCTCAGCACCATTACCAACGACGACTTCGACATCATAACCTGTCTTCTCTTTGAAGAGATCGGGAATGATCGCATCAAAGTCGTTTAGATAGACCGTGAGTGGCTCAGCAGCTTGCTCATCGATGCTAGCAGTCTCACCTGTAGGAGCTGGGCTCTCTTCGGTCGTCGTGCCTGTCGAGCAACCACTCAACATCAGAATGCCAGCTAGGGCTAGAAAAAATAACTTCTTCATACTTTCCCTCCGTTTTACTTAGAGATTATATTAATTCGATATTAAGGCAGAGTTATCATGGTATTAAGATTATGTTAATTACCCAAGATTGTCACTAAATAGATCATGGACAAAGTAGTATCGTCTTATCTAAATGGGGTAGGTCTATTGATCTCTTTCTGCTTAAGTAGCCGGGTCTTCGACACTTTGAGTAAAGGATAATCGATGGCAGTGTGGCGACTTCCCTTGTAATATCAAGGGATCTTTTATTATTGGTGGTGTCAAGAGTGAAAATTTCGGTTGAATGTATTGTATGGATATGGAATGATCTAGATATGAACCTCAACTTTTCATGATTTTATAACTAAAGCTCGATCAGTTGATGTATGTCTCTCTATTAAGTAATCTTATAAAGGCATCGATGTCACTTTCTTTTATATCGAAGCACTCTAAGATGGTCTTTTGTTTCTTGGTGAGTGTATATCTTCTGATGAACTTGTCATTTGATTCTTTATAGGCTTCGATCTTATTAAGTTCACTTACGATCGAGGGGATAGTATAAGCTTTCTTATCTTTGATCCTTAGATCTTTAGTCTTCATATAGATCTCGTTTCTGATGATATTAGCTAAGAAGGTCATAAAGACTTTTGATTCGACGGCATTTCTTGAATGGATAAAGAAGCGATCGAAGCTGTCGAAGAATAGGTAAATGAAAAGCATAGTTTCGATCACTAAGATCAGAAGACTATGCTTTTTTGATCATAGGTGTTAAAGATTTTTGGAGAAATCGATCTCAAAGAGGTCACGGGGGAAGTTCGTCAAGAACTCAGCACCATCTTCTGTGACCAAGATCATATCTTCAACACGCATATAACCTTCGTTCTTAAAGAACATCTTTGGTTCACTACAGAAGATCATACCTGGCTCTAAGATCAGATCGACATCGTTTTTGAGCCAGGGCATCTCATGGGTCTCGGTACCGATGTGATGGCCATTACCACCATCTTCTTCCCTTTTGAAACGTAAGTAGTCATAGTAACCTAGCTCTTGGGCCTTATCGCAGATATAGCCATAGAGGTCACCAAAGCGGGTCTTGTGTGGTACGATCTTGGAGACCATGTAGACTTGGGCTGCTTGTAAAGCGGCATAGCCCTTCTTTACAAGTTCAGGAGCTTTACCATAATAGACCGTCCGTCCCCAGTCTGAGCAATATCCCTGATCCATATAACCGATATCAAAGGCGATCATCGTGCCTTCGACTAGTTGACGCTCATTCTCAAAAGGTTCGATATTTTGCGCGTTCTCTGTATTGCGAGTCTTAAAGCCACAGGTCGGAGAGAACGAGAGATCTTGCATCCCATTTAACAAGCCATAATCGACGATCATCCGCTCCGCCTCAAACATCGTCATACCAGGTTTTAGGTGCTTACAGACATACATGACGGCATCATCCGTGAACTTTGCGAGCTTGCGCATCTTGGCGATCTCTTCTTCATCTTTGATCCGTCTTAAATCTTCAAAGATCGTCGTCGCGTCAAAGACTTCGATATCCGGATCAAGATGGCTCAATGTCTCTTTTAGCCATCTATCACACTCTTTACTGATACCGATCTTCTTAGCCTTGACGATATGCGACAGTTCATCTTCGAATTGATCCATGTAGCTGATCACGACATCATTGATGAGGGAGTTCAAAGTATCTTTGTGTTTGGGGATACTCAAGATCGTCGCTTCACCATCCTTACTGACATAGATAAGGGCTTCTGGCATGATCGAAGCTCCTGAGATCTCAGCTTCCGTGTTCATCGCATTTCTTTGCCAGAGGCAAGCTGGTGATTCAGATAAGTATTGGAAATTTGGACCAAGGGCAAAGAGTACTGCGTCATAGCCTTGATCATTGATGACTTTTAAACATCTTTCTCTTCTTGCACTAAGCATATAGGCCTCCTTTTCTATGAAGAGATTATAACGCAGAAGACGATGATAGTGTACATTCTTTCATGAAAATAATTAAGGATTTTCTTTCATTTTATGATTGACTCTTCCTTTAGACTGAAACATAAGCTTTCCATCTAAGACTGTACCTTCGAATTTTAATCTTCAACTTTTCATGATTTTATAACTAAAGCTCGATCAGTTGATGTATGTCTCTCTATTAAGTGATCTTATAAAGGCACCGATGTCACTTTCTTTTATATCGAAGCACTCTAAGATGGTCTTTTGTTTCTTGGTGAGTGTATATCTTCTGATGAACTTGTCATTTGGATCTTTATAGGCTTCGATCTTATTAAGTTCACTTATGATCGAGGGGATAGTATAAGCTTTCTTATCTTTGATCCTTAGATCTTTAGTCTTCATATAGATCTCGTTTCTGATGATATTGGCTAAGAAGGTCATAAAGACTTTTGATTCGACGGCATTTCTTGAATGGACTAAGAAGCGATCAAGATCAAGTTCACTTTTTAATACTTTGAATAGTTTCTCGATGATATCACGATCACGATAGATACTGATAGCTTCACTAGCTTTCATTTCTTTAGTCGTGATGATACAAAAGAAGCCAAGATGATCGATCTCTTTTTGGATCTTGTCCTCTTTTTTATTATAGCTTCGAAGATAATTGTCTAAAGGATCGAATCTTAGATCATAGATACATCCATATTTGAGCAGATCTTTTTCTTGTAAGAGCTT
>CALVCT010000020.1 GCA_944326055.1 uncultured Erysipelotrichaceae bacterium | reverse complement strand
AGTAGGTCCTCTTATCAAAGCGTAGAGTAGCTATCCCGTTTTGTGCAAGACCCTCAGCAATATCTCTAAAAGGCTTATTGGGGCCTATCGTCTCATCGCGATCATTTGGGCCACTGCCACTGAGCATAATCACACAAGGGTAATCTGTTTCACCATGTGGTGTCGTCAAGGTACCGCTTATCTTATATTCATCGCCAAAGGTAACGGTCTCCGTATCTAAAAAAGGGAGGTCTGCTGCCTCCTCGTTTGAATAATTGCCCATGACGATACCAGCTATCTTTCCATCTTGATCGACACTTATCACAAGATCAAAATTCTGGTATGAGTGCTTGCATGGCACGCTGTATACAGTATAGCCTTGTGCTTCACTTACCTTTGGCTCTTCGATCTCTTCTAGTTCACCCAAAGCATCAAGTTGCGTTTGGATAAGTCCAAGTCCATCTTCGCCCAAAGCTTCCATCATCTCATCAGTAAAGCTGTATGTGTCATAAAGCGATGAAGCATCACCCTTAAGTAAGACCTCTGCAAATGCTTTGGCATCAAACTCGACTGTGGCTGTCTTATCACTATCACAAGCACTGAGCATCATCACTAACATCGCTGCAATAAGTACCCTTAGTATCTTCATATGATCCTCCTGATTGCATTATCTATCTTTTCATATGCCATTTCAAGATGGCACATAAAAGTTTCTCTTCTTGAATATCAGTTAGATAGAAGTGTTATCGAGGAAGCCGTCTATCTTACATCAGCACCAAGTGCTTTGAGTTTTTCTTTGATCCTGTCATAGCCACGATAGATATGATATGCGCCTTTGATCGTCGTTTCGCCTTCTGCAATGAGTCCTGCAATGACAAGCGACGCCCCACATCTTAGATCTGTAGCTGTAACGACTGCTCCGGATAATGGTGTTGGTCCGGTTATCGTGCTTGATCCATCATGTGCTTCGATCTCAGCGCCCATCAAAGCCAATTCACGGCAGTGTTTGAAACGTTCAGGATAGATCGTCTCGTGGATCTTGGAGATACCGATAGCTTGCGTAAGTAGTGCCGTTAGTGGTTGCTGGAGATCGGTTGCAAAGCCTGGGAAAGGCAATGTCTTTACTTCGATAGGCTTTAAGTCATGACTTTCATATACGACGACACTATCGACACCGATATCCATCTTGACGCCCATCTCTTCAAGCTTCATCAAAAGTGATTCGATGTGTTGCGGAATGATATTTTCTATCTTGCATCGTTTTGCGCAAGCTGCTGCTAAGATGACATAGGTCCCAGCTTCGATCCTGTCAGGAATTATCTCGTGATAACAACCACCTAAGCTTTCAACGCCATCGATCGTGATCTCGCTTGTACCAGCACCCCTGATCTTCGCTCCCATCTTATTGAGCATCGAAGAGACATCGATGATCTCTGGTTCTTTAGCTGCATTCTCGATCGTTGTCCGCCCTTTGGCGAAAACAGCTGCCATCATGATATTGATCGTCGCTCCGACCGAAGCGATATCAAGATAGATATTGGCACCATTTAGTTCCTTGGCTTCGATCATATAATAGCCATCATCATAGTCGATATGTGCCCCTAGTGCTTCAAAACCTTTGAGATGGAGATCTATCGGCCTTGGCCCTAGATAGCAACCTCCACTCATCTTGATCTTGACTTTCTTATATCTTCCAAGCAGGGCTCCCATGAAGTAATAAGAAGCTCTTAGTTTGCCGACAGCTTCATGGTCTAAAGTCGCATTCTTTATTTCACGCGGATCGATGATGATATGATCGTTCTTCTTAGTTACTTTGACGTTCAATTCACCTAAAAGTGTCGTCAAAGCTTCAACATCAGCGATATCTGGCACATCAAAGATCGTCACCACATCACCAGCTAAGACTGTCGCTGGTATGAGAGCTACTGTCGCATTCTTGGCGCCACTGATCTTAACTGTCCCTTCTAGCTTCTTGCCCCCTCTTATCACGATCGTATCATCTTGCATATGTCTTCTCTCCTATATATTTGAATATCTCATCTAGACTCTTGATCTTGTGATCTGCTTCCTCTTGTTTGCCATCAAGATATTCACTCGTGCGCGCAAGAGTTAGGGCACCTGTAGCTTTAGCTGCCCTTATACCATATGGTGAATCTTCAATGATCAAGACTTCTTTACTATCTAATTGTAATTGAGTCATGGCTTTGATGTAAATATCAGGATGTGGTTTTGCAAGGGTGTCATCACTGCTCAAGATGACATCAAAAATATCTTTGAAGTCACAATCTTCGATGAATCTCAAGATATCAGCATATGAACTAGCTGAACAAAGAGCTAATTTATATCCTTCTTTTTTTAGTCTTTTTAAGACAGCTGGCACTTCTTTAAAAAGATATTCTTTATAATCGATACGATCTTCTGTATAGAAATACTGCGTATTGATCTCTTTTATCTCATCAAGTGACAGTCTTCCTTCAAGCAAGCGATAGATGATCTCATAGGTCTCTTGCATCGTCGTTCCGATGATCTCATAGATCGGCTCGATACTACCTTTATAACCATAACGCTTTAGCCAACGATATGTGCCATCACAATAATAACGCTCACTATCGACTAAAGTGCCATCCATATCACACAAGACAGCCTTATACATCGCTCTTCCTCAGATAAGATATGACACCTGGTACTCTATTGATATAATACGCATATTTGCGCAAAAGCTCGGCAGTCCTAAAGTGTTCTTCATCATCTGCTTCTTTATCATCTAAGATATCATCTAGTGCTGGCAACATCTTCTTTAAGGCAGCGACTTTACTTAGACAGGGGACGCTCCTTTCATAGTCGTAGATGATGTCGATCAATAAGCGCACATCTTTAGTGCAAGTCACACTGTGTTCTTTATCAAAATATGCTTCAAGAGCGTAGATCTCACTTTCGATATCGAAGATATCGCCCTTCATACTATATATCTTGCGCGCGAGCTTTAAAGCTAAAGGCAACTTTCCTTGATCTTTATACGTGTTATATAGCTCATATAGCATACGCATGTATTGTCTTGTCATGATGTCATCTTTTCTCGTATCGATATCGCTTCGATCATCTAAGATCCTCGATAAAAGTCCTTCCTTATCTGTATCATAAAGAGATCTAGAATATAGAGTCATGGCATCAAGGCAATCATTGTCAAGGGCATAAGCTTCTAAAAGCGTCTTCTTTATATATTCTAAGGGCTCATCGCCTCTTAGGCTATCTATCATCTTCAGTGCTTCATCAAGTCTTTCCATATGCTCAATTATACATCATCTTGCGATTCATTGAAGTCATGATGACTTCAACTCCAAGTAAGATGAATGAGCAAGCGATCAACATCTCGATATCTATAAAAGCGTGATATGGATAGATCACCATGAGCAGACTCAGGATGATCACGATGATATCGATGACCAGTGCCAAATGATGGCATGATCCTTTTCTTTTGATACTTAAAAGTTCAGAGATCTTGGCGCTATGATGTGCTATGAACCAAAGAGGCAGGACGACAGAGAGCACAGTGATGCTGTTTCCAGGATAGAAAAAGAGGTTCAGACCACAGATGATCGAGATGACACCGGCTGCAAGGATGATCATCGAACTTAAAGCCAAGTAGTTTTCTTTCTTGCTGTAAGCAATGATCGCATATATTCCATCAGCTATGATCAAGATAGCTA
>CALVCT010000019.1 GCA_944326055.1 uncultured Erysipelotrichaceae bacterium | reverse complement strand
AGGTGACGTCATCATCGATGAGACATACTATACTGTCATCAAAAAAGACATCACTTCTAAAGATGGTAAGAAGTTAAGAGGGATATCTAGAAATCAATATTGTATCGCAACTGCCAAAGATGATGACTATATCTACTTGTGTTTAGAAGGTCTAGGTAAACCTACTAAGCACAAAACTCTAAAAGCCTATAAAGATCATATCGAACCTCGATCGCATCTTATACATGATGATGAGAACTCACATAAAGTCTTAGTTGATGAGTTGGATCTTATTGATGAGTGCTACTTGTCTTCATATCTCAATAGCCTAGAAGATAAAGAGAATCCATTGAATAGTCTTGATCACATCCATTTCTTACTCAAAGATTTCTTAGGTCAACACTCAGGATTCTCTCGATCAGAACTCCAAGGTTATCTCGATCTCTTCGCATTTATGATGAATCCACCACACGACAAGCTAGAGAAGGTTAGAATACTAATAGAAAAAGCAATTATCACCAAAAAAACACTAAAATACAGAGACTACTTCGCCAAAAATGACTGATATATCAATAAAATCTATGCACACTGTGCAAATAAGGATTCAATTTATATTTAAAAGTTAAGGGTCAGTTACCATATGTTTAAACTATGATATCATCATTTCTTTGATGATCCTGTCACTCATCTTTAATGTTCCTACTAGCACTAGCATATCAAAGATCGATGAAGAAATATGGACAAGTGTTCTAGGCATATAAGACTTGTGATCTTATAGCTAAAGTCTTCTCTAAAAAAGGACCTCGAGCTAAGATCAAGGTCCTGATGAAGATCATCTTTTTTTATTTTATAGGTAATTATTCTCCTTGAGCCATGCACACAAGCGATCCATGCCCTCCTTCAGTGTCGCTCTATCAGTAGCTACATTGACACGGATATAGTCTTTGTACTCTTTAGAGAAACCACTGCCTGGATTGAATTGGACATGTCCTTCATACATGAGGCGATCGACGAAATCATCTGGCAGATGATATTCTTTAAGATCCACCCAAGCCAGATAAGTAGCCTCTGGGATACGATATTTCGCTTTTGTAAGATTAGTATCGATATAATCTTTGAGCCATTTGAGGTTTTCATAGATATACTCTATGCATTCCTTGAGCCACTCATCACCATAGTGATAAGCTGCCTTCAGTGCTTCAAAACCGAAGATATTGATGCTGCTGAGACCGCTTGCTTTAGCTTCCGCACGGAACTCTTTCATGAATTCTTTATTCTTAGATAAAGCATAAGAGATCTTCATACCTGCTAGATTGAAGGTCTTTGTCGGTGCATTGAGCGTAATGATCTTATTGTTATTATAAGAAGCACGAAGAGCACTATATTTCTCGTGTCCTGGCATCACAAGATCACCATGGATCTCATCACTTAAAAGCCATAGATCATTATCCTCACAAATCTTAGCGATCTTGTCGATCTCTTCTTTACTATAGCAGACACCAGTTGGATTATGTGGATTACATAAGATGAACATCTTGATCTTAGGATCGTCCTTGATCTTCTTTTCAAGATCTTCAAAGTCGATCTCATATGTCTCATCATGATCGATGAGCTTAGAGTAGACGACTTCTCTATTTAGATGTAATGGTGTATTGAAAAGTGGCGGATAGATAGGAGGCATGAGGATGACTTTCTCATCTTCCTTCACTAACATCTTCACTAGTTCATATACAGCATAAACGACACCGGTATTGAGGACGATATCATCTTCTTCGATCTCGATGTGATGATGACGTCTTTCAAAATCGATGATCTCTGCATATAGCTTGTGATCTGGATCTGTATAACCATATGTAAGATGTTGAGCTCTTTTTTCTAGGGCATCTCTTACTTCTGGTACAGTCTCAAAGTCCATATCAGCGACCCATAGAGCGATCACATCATCAAGACCATAACGATCTTCATATCTGTCCCATTTAGTTGAGCACGTTCCTTTACGATCTACTTTCCTATTAAAATCAAACATCTTTAACCTCACTTAGATATGCGATAGCTTCCGCAACAGAAGCTACGACTTTCTTAGCTTTCGCTTTCACTTCATCTTTGGCACTTGCCATCGCAAAGCCAAAGCCACAATTCTCTATCATCTCGATATCGTTGCCTTCATCACCGATGCAAGCGACTTCGCTCTTATCGATGCCTTTTTCATCTAAGAACTTTTTGATCGCTGGCCATTTACCTGTATCTTTCTTGACGACTTCAAGACAACCCCTATCTGCATGATAGCTCTTGAGCTCTAAAGAAAACTCTTTATCTATTGCCTTAGCACAGAGATCTGCTACCTCATCATCTTTACAGATGACAAAGAACTTGAGCACTGCTTCATCATTTTTGAAGAACTCACTTGGTTTTCTTACATCTAAGATGCGCGCTGTACGCATGTGTCTTCTAAAATGTCCGTAGACATCTTTTGCATAGAAGCCACAGAACTTGCGCGCATCGATGACATAATCGACTTCTTCTAAGCTATCAAGAAGTTCTGACAGTCTCTTGGCTATATCTTTATCCATCGCACCCACAACTTCTTCTTTAGTGCCATCTGAGATGACAGCACCTGTCGAGCCAAACATATATTCTGCTTTGACACCTAGTTCTTCAAGACGCGACATGAAATCACAAGGCCTTCCGCTTGCAACAAAGAAATGGTTGTGTGCTTCCTTGAAACGCAAAATAGCCTCAATATCACTTGAGGCTATCGTCTCGTCTTTTTGAAGCAGTGTACCATCTAAGTCAGAGACTAAGTACCTGATCATTACTGAGCCTGTTCTAAGACCTTCTTTAGTTCAGCTATACCATCTTTGCCTGTATTGCAAAGATTTGCGACATCGACATCACCAAATTCTCTTGATGTCATGACTTCTAGGACCATTGGTAAGTTCATGCCAGTGATGACATCGATCTTCTCATCCAAGATACGTGCCATACAGTTACATGGGCTACCGAACAATAGATCACAGAAGACTAAGACACCATCGCCAGAGTCGACTCTCTTGCAAGCTTCTTTCAAGACATCGACGAACTCATCTGGGTTGTCTTCTGGTTTAAGGCAGACAGCTTCAACTTGTTTGATGTCTTCTCCTAAGAATAATTTCGTCGTCTCTAGCATTCCTCTAGCTAGATCACCATGACTTGTGATGATTATACCCTTCATATCATTCCCTCCTTTTAGTATAAAGATCTATCTTGACTTCTTTTTGATAAAGAATGCCACCAAAAACATGATACCCATGGCTACCGCTAAAACAGCCACGAGATAATTGAGGATGATGACAGCCTCAGAATAATCGACATTGATCTTAGCGTTGACCACAAGTAAGACACCGATCGCAATAAACAAGACCGATGCAGCTATGATACGACCATCGCTAAGTGGTTCTACGACACGCATAAGATAAGAGGTCTTAGGTCTTTTGAAACTGTTTATGACCTGTAGAGTCGGTATGAACTTGACATAGAAATAGACAGCCATCACCACAAATGTAGCGACACCAACGACAAGTCCAAGCCAGACCATATCGGTAAAGACACTGACCAAAAACCCTAAAGCGATGGCCAGTGGCAAGCGTGATTGAAAGACAGAGAACTTCTTATAATCGTTATTGTCATTGATCCAATATGCTTTCTTATCAAAGACATTATAGAAGATATCTCTTCCTCTTTCATCTGTATAGACATGAAGACCTATAAGTCTTCCTCTTTGTATATTCTTTGCCATTATGCCTCCTTTAGTGCTTTGATGATTCGCTCTTTAGTATCACGATCTAATGTATCAGTGAACATCTCATATGTGATATATGGGAAGTCTAGCGGTAGGATATATGGACCATAGCCATTAGAATAAGATACAAAGACTGTATCATCTTTATTTATATAATCAAGATATGCTGAGAAGATCTCATTTGGATAAAACAAGATCTTGTCTTTACCAAGTGAGAGCTTAGCCAATATCGCACTCTTATTCACAAGATCTCTATCGAGCTTAGAGCGCATGATCTCACCAAACTTGATCGTCTCAAGTTCTCTAGCACTAAGATCACTTCTGATCTTCGTGAGGTCGATAGGATCGAAAGTATGATGATACTCGATGACTTTCTCATCATAAGATAATACTAACTTTTTCTTTTCAGATCTAATGTCTTTTAGTTCTTTGACTTTGTGATATAACTTATCAGCAAGCTCAACTAAGGCCTCATAATCTTGACCGCTTCTTGTAAAGCGTGTCGATATGTCACCCATCGCTCCTGACATATAAGTGAAAGCGTTAGGATATTCTTCAGATAATCTTTTGAGGACATAGCCTGGAAACTCACTTGAGAAATAAGGAACATTAGCCTCTAGTATCGTTGGATGACAGTTGTAGACGATGATATCAAGAAGCTCTTTGTCGCTGGCATATAGTCTGATGAGAGTCAAGTATTCATTGTGGCTCTCATAACCTGAGATGCGTGATCTTCCAACTTCATCATAATGGATCGTCTTCATATCATAGCTCATCATACCGACATCTTTTATCTCGATAGTGCTGAGCTCTTTTAAAAGCTTCTCCATGAGATATTTTTGATATGCTTCATCATTTACATCATTACCATAATGTGTATGTGTACAAGATGTGACAAGATGAAGATCTGTGCCATAGACCTTGCGCAGCTCTTCTTGTAAAGCGTTCCTGTGTCCTTCATCAAAAGCCAACAGATCAAGTGAGACATGTAAGACCTTCGTCTTAGCATCAGCGATATAGAAAGCACGTCCTTCTAAGGCGTCATGATAAGTGTCGATCTTTTCGACCTGTGACAAGTGACCACATTGTCTTGTCGCGAATGGTGCACCGATATCGAACCTTTTAAGACCAAAAAACATCAGCTATCGACCTCCCTTGCCTTGTTCATGCTTTTTTTGAAAGTCTCAACGATGATACCTTTTTGATAATAGACATTGAGATATTTTATATCTTTGACCTTTGCCTCATACTTATTGACGATATCAGAAGCATTAGGACTGATATTCAATAAGATATTTGGCACCAAAAACATGTGATCAGGCTTTTCTTCATCATAAGTGACATAGACATTACCACGGGGGATCTTTGTTTGTGAGGCATCAAACTTCTCATAGATCGTCATCTCATGTGTGTTGAGATCTTGATCATAGACTTCAAGGTCTAGTTTCCAGACTGTATATTTGTGATTGTTTGAATCCTTGATGATACGTTCGAACTTACCATCTTTGATCTTAGCCAGTGCATATCTATCTTCTCTTACCATCTTGTTGATGATGTTTTTATCGGCATTATTTTCATAGTATTTAAAAAACACTAAAAAGACTGTCGAGACAGCGACGATGATGATCATCACTTCTAAGAATCGATCACGCCAAGCATCCGCATTCATCGTCAGGTAAGCGACAGCGATGATGAGGATGACTAAAAAGATCGATATCATGATAGTGCATCTGCGGTGTAACTTTAGTTGCATCTTCTTCCCTCAAACTTCCTATGACTCATGATACAACAGATCAACTTCACTTTCAATCACTCGAGACCTTCGAATTGCAGACGATAATATCTAGCATAGATATCATCTTTGGCCAAAAGCTCTTCATGTGTGCCACGCTCTTCGATACCTTTTTTGCCAATGACGATGATCTCATCCGCATTTCTGATCGTCGATAAGCGATGAGCTATCGTGATACAAGTGCGACCTTTAGCTAACTCTTCTAATGACTTTTGGATATAGCGCTCGCTCTCATTATCTAAAGCGCTGGTCGCTTCATCAAGGATGAGGATCTTAGGGTCTTTAAGGAAGATGCGAGCGATCGCGACTCTTTGTTTTTGGCCACCTGATAATCTAGCACCTCTTTCACCGACATATGTATCATAACCATCAGGAAGGCTCATGATGAAGTCGTGGATATTAGCACGCTTCGCTGCTTCGATCACCTCTTCATCTTGAGCATCTGGCCTACCATAAGCGATGTTCTCTTTTATCGATCCTGCAAAGAGATAGACGTCCTGTTGGACGATACCGATAGCTTTGCGCAATGATTTGAGCGTAAGTGTCCTGATATCTTTACCATCGATATAGATAGCACCACTATCGACATCATAAAAACGCATCAATAAAGAGCAGATCGTCGTCTTACCACCACCAGATGGACCAACTAGAGCGATAGAGCGTCCTTTATCGATATGGATATCAAGATGATCCAAGACCTCTTCTTTGCCATAACCAAAAGAGACATCTTTATAATCGATGACGCCCTTGACATCTTCAAGTTCGATCGCCCCAGGCATATCTTTGATCTCCACTTTCGTATCCATGACTTCTCTGAATCTCTTAAAGCCACTATAGCCTTTTTGGAACATCTCTGTGAATTCAACTAGCACTTCGATAGGGGTGATGAAGATATTGATGTATAGGGCATAGGTTGCTAGCTCTACTGGCTCAAGTGTTCCCTGAGCGATAAACAAGCCACCAAAGACTAAGATCGTGACATAGAGCAGTCCCTGAAAGAAGTTATTAAGAGCTTGAAAGCGTCCCATACAGTGATAGTTGTCTTTCTTACTTTGAAGGAATCTCTCATTAGATACTTTGAACTTCGCTCTTTCGATATCTTCATTTGCGAAAGACTTGACGACCCTGATCCCAGCCAGCGTATCTTGCAAAGAACTATTGACATTAGCGATCTGTCGACGATTCTCCATGAAAGTCTCCTGCATGCGCTTGTTTTGCGATAGCGCCACCATAAACATGATCACTGTCACGACCATCAGACATAAAGTCAAAGGCACATTGATAAACAACAATAGTACAAAAGAGCCGATGATCTTCAAAAGAGAGATGAAGACATTCTCAGGACCATGATGGGCAAACTCGGCGATATCGAAAAGATCGGAGACGAGCTTAGACATCATGACACCGGTATTATTTTTATCATAGTAAGAAAAAGAGAGCTCTTCGTATTTATCAAAGAGTTCTTTGCGCATGTCTCTTTCCATATGTGAACCCATGATATGCCCTTGAGCAGAAACATAATACTTGCACAGTGCTCTTATAAGATACATGACGATGAGTCCAAACGCTAAAAATACTAAGCTTTGATAGATAGCCTCTTTACTATCAAGATAGAGAGTTGCGTTTAGATAATTGAGGATCTGAGGAAAAGCAAGGTCGATGATACTGATGATCATCGCACAGAACATATCGATAAAGAATACTTTCTTATAAGGCTTGTAATATCTCATGAATAGACGTAATAACTGCATATTTCTCCTCCAACGGGTTAGATTATACACGTAAGAGAACTCTTTGTCATATAATATGGCTATGCCAAGAAAAGTGAAAAAAGATCGCCTTTTGATCATAATCATCTCGACCATCATCTTTACTGTGACTATCTTAGTGATACTCAATACGATACTATCGATCTTTTTAAATAGAGATCAAAAAAGGACACTTATCGTCGATCATACATATGAAAAGAAAGATGATCTATTAGATCTACCTTTATCGATCTTAGATCCTGAACATCTAAGTGGTGATATCTTTAAGAGCTATGAAGATGATGACTACACATCTTCTTTAGGTATCGATGTCTCTAGTCATCAAAGCGCTATCGATTGGCAAGCTGTAAAGGATCAAGGCATCGACTTTGTCTATATCCGTTGTGGTTATCGTGGATATCAGACTGGACTTCTCAATGTCGATGACATGTTCTGTGAACATTATAATGGTGCAAAAGAAGCAGGCCTTGCAGTCGGTGTCTATTTTTTCTCACACGCTATCGATATCAATGAAGCAATCGATGAAGCATATTTCACTTATGAGCTGATCAGAGACTTAGATATCGATCTAGAAGTCGTCTATGATCTTGAAGATATCAGTTATGATGAAAGTCGTCTTGATCCTGTTAGTAGTGAGGTGCGTACTGATTGTGCGATGGCTTTTGCCTCAAAGATAGAAGAATTAGGCTATAAGCCAATGATCTACACCAATCTCTATTGGACAGAGACTCACTATGATCTAGAGCAGATCATGAACTACCCACTCTGGTTCGCTCAATATACAGATGAGCCTGATTTTCCATATTACTATGAGCTATGGCAATATACCGATGCAGCTGAGATTGATGGCATCGATACTTTGACAGACCTTAATTTAAGGCTTGAAAGGAAATAAGATGGTCGCGATCTATATCATCCTTTTCATCAGTGCTCTATCTGTCATCTACATCGTATCAAAGCTCATCATCTTTCAAAGAGCTTATGAAGATCTAGAAAAAGCTTATGTCGATATCTTCGTCGCATTAAGACGAAGAAAAGAGCACTTTGAAGCTACATATCCAAACGATCTAGCCTTTATGGATTTTTATGAAAGAGCGTATGGTCTGAAGCTCAAAGAGCGACTTATAGAAGAATTGGCTTTAAGATCGATCGATGATGAAGCTGACCTTTTTAAAGAAGAAGCTCTTGACAAGATCCGGATCTATGAAGAAAAGCTTGAAGAATATAAAAAAGAAAAAGAAGCAGCGCCTCTTTTCCACAGATTATTAGCACATATCGATTACGAAGATCTAAGCGATCTTCTCTAACATATCTTTGATGACACTGTGATCATCATAATCACCAATGACATGCTTAGCAGCATCCTTTATCATATCGATGGCGTTAGATGGTGCATAAGAATTCTTGAATGAACGCATGAGCTCTAGATCATTATAACTATCACCATAGGTATATACTTCATCATACGGAACATTAAGATAGTCTGCTAGCCATTTTGTCGCAATAGCCTTATCAGCGCCTATATCAGTGATGTCATAAAAACCTTCGCCCCATGGTGCATTGACGATCTTATCACGATGTCTTTTGATGAAATCATCAGCTGTCTTCTTAGCCTTAGCTGAGCTCATCGAGAAATTGATCTTATAGATATCATGAGCTAATATCTCATCTTTTGTCGTGCTGAACTTACTATTTATCGCATAGAAGGCCATACGATCTTCATGACCATCTTCAAACAAGTGCTCTTTATATAGATAAGCATCAGCTTCATCATAAGAATATGTATATAGACTATCAAGACGCGTCTCATAGCGGACAAAGATATCATCAGACAGTGTCTCGATAGCATCACTCACGACATCTTTATCGATCGCTTTTTTGTCTAAGATCGTCTTATGATCCTTATAGATGATGGCGCCATTCATCCCGATCGAAAACATATGTTCATGATCGATACCGAAATTGACTTCTTCAGCTTTGTGCAAAGAGCGTCCAGTACATATCGCAAAATAATGTCCAGCAGCCAATATCTTCCTTATCCCATCTAAGACGATATCATCGATCTTGTGGGTATGATCTAATAATGTCCCATCCAAGTCACTCACAAAAAACATATAATACCCCCCTACAGATAGATATCCTATCATAATGTGATAGATCATAAAACTCGATCTTTGAAGGAAATGACATGATGATACTTGTCTTCAATAAAAAAGCACAGACATTGATAGTTGATCTAACTATATTTCATCTGTGCTTTAAGAGATCTTAAGTTACTTTATTTTAACGACTGTCACAATGGCATAACGCAATTATCATTTAAACAATTTGTGATTATTCTACAAATATTTTTTTATGATCATTTGTCTCCAAATGTTTTAATCACTATTTTACATACCAAGTAAATAGAACATGTCGAAAAATATATTCCAATCGCTATGTTTATGATCAGCATCAAAGATATCCATATCTTTCCCAAGATACCTTCTTGATTTGAAATAGCAGAAAAACCATTTAACATTCCTGTTGGATAGAAGATAACAAAAATCGAGACAGAAATCGCAGAGAAAAATAGAATCAATAAGGTAGCTATATATCGATGCTTGATCGATATTTTTACCCCATTTGTAATTGATTCACCACCCTTAATAAGGTGTTTAAGGGTGGTGAAAACATATCTTGAGTACTTAATTAGATTATTTACCATTTATGTAAAGTTTAGTAAATACCAGCTAACACTTTACAAGCATATGCTGACATTGGATCATAAGGGTCTAAAAGCCACTTTTCTTCTGTATACATATCGATAAATATGCCATCCGTTGTCCAATATTGATATCTATACCTGGCTAAAGTGGTGCAATATACATTGAACATTACCCATTTTTCTAAAATAGTGCCATCATATCTATTGCTATAAATTGTAGTAGCTAATGAATACAAACTTGAATAAACAGCTCCTCCTATTTGAACTGCTAGGCCAAGGTCTTTTGTAACACAAGTTACAAGCACTCCTAATATAGTACTGACAGTCCAGGCTGAAATGCTATCGAAATGCACCTCTGCCGATCCTACTTTTGTGTAATAACTAGGCCAAACGTCATAATCTGTGGCAATAATAGAAGGGCTAACAGGAATTGGTAGTATATTTTGTGAATTATGGTCGGAATTAGATAATTCTGCCGTCAAGACCCTTCCAGTTTGTAAGTCGATTACATTTATATCTTCTCCGTTGATCTCAACCTTATAAGTAGTTTTATCGGTTTCAGAATAATATTCAATACCAATAAGTTCTCCTGTATCGGAATAATATTCTTTAACATCGCTAACGTAATGATTTAATATGCTTTCAGCAGATACAGATAAAGGTACGACTGTAAAAGCTATCAAAATAGCCAATAACATACTTAATAATTTCTTCATAATCCATCCTTTTTACTATTACTGTATGTTTTTATGATCATTATTATCTGTTGAAATAGACTAAAAATGTACAAAACGTGAATAGATCAACTACCCTATGATGCCGTTTCTGTATCTATGAGGATTGTAACTTAACATAAGCCCCTTCCCCCTTCCTCAGCTTCAGTATATATCAATATGTAAGCCTTTACAATAGAAACTTACAGAAAGCTGAATTTATTCACTTAATCATCTCTATCTAAGACAAGGTCGCATCAAAGTCAGATGATAAAAAGGGCTATCGCCCTTTTATAATAATCTTAATCAACGATGATGACTGAGCCACCAAAGTGTTCTGTGATCCATGCTTTGACCTCATCGCTTTTGAGTACATCGACTAGAGCCCCGATCTTTGGACTATCTTCATCGCCGTTTTTAACAGCTAAGATATTGACATAAGGATTAGAAGAATCGACACTTTCAAGTAATAGTGAATCATTCACTGGATCAAGTCCAGCACCTAGTGCATAGTTACCATTGATCGCAAAGAGATCGCCATCACCATTCGTATAAGCTGTCGTCACTAGTTCAGGATTGACTTCTTCAAAGACTAAGTTTTTTGGATTATCGACGATATCGGCGACTGTCGCATCGATCACATCAACATCTTCAGCGATCGTGATAAGACCAGCATCTTCTAAGATCTTGAGGATGCGTCCATGATCTGCGATCGAATTGGAGATGATGACTCTTGATCCGTTTTCAATATCATCGATAGTCTCATATTTTGATGAGTATATGCCAAATGGCTCGATATGGATACCAGCAGCTTCAACGATATCATAGCCATATTCAGCTACTTCGTTTTCAAAGAAAGGACGATGTTGGAAGTAGTTGGCATCAACGTCACCATTATCTAGTGATCTATTGAAGATAAAGTAGTTGTCTAATACTTCGATCTCTAGTGTATAGCCCTTTTCTTCAAGAAGTGGTGCCACATATTCAAGGATCGTGGCATGTGGTTCAGCCGTCGCAGCGACAGTGATAGTCGTGTCTGCCTCTTCTTCTTTACCTGAGCAAGCCGTAAGCAATAATGCAGTTAGTAATAGAACTAGTAATTTTTTCATGATCTTTCTCCTCCTTAGCGTCTATCTACTTTATGGGCAAGGTGATCGCCCAAGATCTGTATCGCAAAGACGATGATGACGATCATCGCCGTCGATATGAACATGAGTCCTGTATCTCTTCTGACAAGGCCATATTGATAAGCTTCATAGCCAAGACCACCAGCACCTATCGCCCCAGCCATCGCACTGTATGAGATGAGGTTGATCGCTGTTACTGTGATACTTGAGATAAGAGCTGGTAAAGATTCAGGTATGAGCACATGGATGATGATATCTTTGATCGTCGCTCCCATCGCTTTAGAGGCAAAGATGACTCCTTTATCTACTTCGCCAAAAGCGATGATGACCATCCTTGCGAAAAATGGTGTCGCACTGAAGACTAAAGCCGGGATGGCTGCTTCTGTACCGATGACTTTACCTGTTAAAAAAGAAGTGAGAGGCAATAGCCAGATGATAAGGATGAGATACGGGATGGAGCGCAAGATATTGACGAGCGCATCAGCTACCTTACTGATGACCTTGAGATACTTCTTGTCACTTTTGACGATGATATCTGAACCGGTGATAAAGATGATCGTCCCTATCAAAAGCCCTAAGAAACAAGAGATGATAAGAGGAATGAAAGTTAGATATAAAGTCTCATATAATGCTTCTAAGATCATCTAGATCACCTCCACTTTAACACCATCAGCATTTAGTTCACTTAAGACCAAAGCGATATCATGACGCTTCTCGATATGGACATACATGACGCCAAGAGTACCTACTGCCGTATTCTTGATATTGGCAGAAACGATGTTCATAGGAATATGGGTCTTATTTGAGAGCTCGAATAAGATAGGTCTTTGAGAAGTGACTTCATCAAAAGTCAAACGCAATAGATGCCCTTCAGGATAACGCTCCTTGAGCTCTAAAGCCGTCTTCTTTACATCAAGACCAGTATCGACAGTCCTGATGAGACGCTTAGTTAGTTCTTCTTTTGGATCAGCAAAGATCTCGTAGACTGTGCCCTCTTCGATGACTCTTCCATCAGCCATGATGGCTAGACGATCACAGACCTTCTGGATCGCTTCCATTTGATGGCTGATCATTAAGATAGTGAGACCATACTCCTTATTGATCTTGCGCAAGAGGTCTAAGATATCTTCTGTCGTCTTGGGATCCAAAGCGCTCGTTGCCTCATCACAAAGTAAGATCTCTGGTTTTACGATCAAAGCTCTAGCGATCGCGACTCTTTGTTTTTGGCCACCTGATAATTCACTTGGGTAAGCGTGGATCTTATCTTCTAAGCCGACTTCTTTCGCTAACTCTTTAGCTAACTCCCTTCTTTTCTTTTTCTCGACTCTTTTAAGCATCAAAGGAAAGGCGATATTATCTAAGACATCTTTTGACCACAGAAGGTCGAAGTTTTGAAAGATCATCGAGATCTTGCGTCTTTTCTCTAATAGATCTTTGCCTTCAAGTTTACAGATATCATCTTTCCCAATGATGATCTCACCACTATCAGCCTCTTCTATTCTGTCGATCAGCTTGATCAGCGTCGACTTACCAGCACCTGAATAACCAACGATCCCAAAGATCTCGCCATCCGCCACTTCGATACTTACATGATCAACAGCATCTACCTCGCCATAGCTCTTTGTCACATCTTTGAGTACTATCATCTTCTCACCCCCTAATACAATAAAAGCCGTCCCTAAGGACGACTTGATCAGACGTGTTACCACCTTATTTCGTATCTAACGATACCTCATCGAGTACTATCATACTCTAGCGCTATAACAGGCGCCCCTGTCCACCTCTCATATCGAAGTGACTGCTCCAAGACCATCTTCATCTCATCTAGCTTATCCCCTCTCACCTAACGGGACTCTCTTAGAAGCATCAAAGAGATTACTCTTCTTTTCATCGCTTTTATGAGATGATGATAAGCCAAAGTATGTTGACTGTCAATAGCGCATCGCTTTTTCGATCTCTCTTTGCATAGTCTTCACTTTATCTGACTGTCTTTTATCATAAAGTGTCTTACCTTTAGCTAGAGCGATCTCAAGTTTAGCTAAGCCGTGTTTTAGATAAAGGCGCAACGGTATCACTGTATAGCCTTGCATCTTACACTTACTATACATCTTGAGTATCTCATTTTTATGAAGAAGCAAGCGACGATCTCTTTCTTCATCGTGATTGAAACGATTACCTTCCTTATACTCAGCTATATGCATACCTTTGATATAGGCTTCACCACTCACAAAAGATATATAGGCATCTTTGAACTGTACCTTACCTCTTCTGATCGACTTTATCTCTGTGCCAGTAAGTTCCATGCCTGCTTCATACTTATCTTCGATAAGATAATCATGGTAGGCTTTCTTGTTTCTGGCGATCTCTTTTACTTTATCATCCATATAGTATAAATCTGACTCCTGGTCTGTCATTTAGATCTAATGTGACTTCAACTGTCACTCTATCACCGAGACGATAGACTTTATCTGTACTCCTTAAAGTCATCATCTTCTCATCGTATTCAAAATAGCCATCAAGATCCTCGATCGCAAGAAGACCTTCGATCGTGTTTTCAAGTTTAACATAGATGCCTCTCTCTGTCACACCACTGACGATCCCCTTATAGACTTCACCGATATGATCTTGCATATACTCAGCTTTGCGTACTTCTTCGACATCTCTTTCGATCTGTGTCGCCCTTTTTTCAGCATCCGAACACTTCACAGCGATATCGTGCATCCGCTTCTTATCTTTCTCATAATTCGTTAGATCAGCTTTAAAGACATAGCGCCTCAACATCCTGTGGACCATAAGATCAGGATATCTTCTGATCGGCGAAGTGAAATGACAATAATCACTGAGTGCGAGACCAAAGTGACCCATACACACATCATCATATAGAGCTTTAGCCATCGACCGCAACAATAACTTAGAGATGACAGACTCTTCTTCTTTATTCTTGAAATATAAAAGTACTTCTTGTAGTTGCTTTGGATAGATCATATAGTGATCACCTTTGATCTTATAACCGAGACCTTCAAGTACTTCAAAAAAGATCTTTATCTTATCTTCTTTGGGTCTATCGTGGACGCGGTAGATCATCGGATAATCCAGATAGTGCATATAGCTGGCGACAGCGACATTAGCTTCGATCATGAGATCTTCGATGATGCCCTCAGATACACCGCGTTCTCTTCTTTTCACATCGATGACTCTTCCTTCATCATCCAAAGTGATCATAGCTTCATCATCATCAAAACTTATAGCACCGGCTTTCTTTCTTTTAGCTTTGATCAGATCGGAGAGTTCTTTAGCTATCGCGATAAATCCTATAAGATCAGGATAGCACTCGATAGTCTTTTTGTCGCCATTGAGGATCTTGTTGACGGCTGTGTATGTCATTCTGTGATCTGACTTGATGATCGAAGGATAAAAGTCAGTATCGATGACATCAGCTTTAAGATCATAGTGGATCTCAACAGTCAGTGCATAGCGTTCTTTACCTTCAACCAATGAACAAAGATCATTACAAAGCTTCTCTGGCAACATCGGTATCACCTGATCGGTATAATATATCGAAGTACCACGCTCCTTAGCACTCTTATCGATAGCCGACCCCTCTTTGACAAAATAAGACACGTCTGCAATATGGACCTTCAAGATATAGCCCTTTTCATCTTTTCTGATACTGATCGCATCATCGAAATCTTTAGCACTCTCACCATCGATCGTGATCGTAAGCTCATTTGTAAGGTCTCTTCTTTCACTCATATCCGTACCCATAACTAAGCGATCAGCTTCTTTAAGGACAGCAGGACTGAATTCAAGAGGAACATGAGCACCATAGACGATAGATAATTCATTACATCTTGGATCATCTAATGAACATATCGTCTTTTCGATCTTCATCTCCTTTTTATGATAATCAGTGATGATACAACGTACTTTGATCTTATCTTTTAAAGGATAAGACTTGAAATTAGTGATCTTGAAGCCTTTTAGTCTTTCATCATCGGATCTGAAATGATAAGTGTGTCGATAGCGATAGATCGTACCAATGACTGTATCAGTATTCCTCTTTATCACTTTGATGACATAAAGACCACCCTTACCATTTATATACCAGACGACATCTTTGTGCAGTGCGCCATTTAGATCGACGATCTTATTGTAGCCTGTCTCTTTTTCTATAAAGGCTGTGCCATTATAACGCAAGATCACTGTGCCTTCTTTGATCTCATAATTCGATAGATCATGATAGACATCATTTGTATCACGGTAGATGAGATCGTCATCTTCTAGCCTATTGAGGATCTTCATGAGCTCTTTGAAGTCGAATGCCCCCTTAAAGCCAAAATAGTCCATCATCTGATGGACATCAGCACCTTTCTTCTCTTTCTTCAAATAACTTAAGATCTTATCTTTCATAAAATAAAAAAGGGCATGGCCCTTATCCTACGATCCTGATCACGATAACTAACGCAAAGAAGATGATACCTAAGATCAAAGTCACATGCGATAGTAACTTTTCTGGACCTCGCTCTTTTACATTAGCGAAAAGGCCTAAGTCATTAGAACCGGTGAAAGCCCCAAGACCATCAGACTTACCACTCTGTAATAATGACAATAATATCAATAGAGCTGATACGACTAGAAGTATGATATCTAACATTCTTTCACCTCCTGTAAATGCTTGTATATCATACTATCAAAAGCCTAGTTAAGTCAATCGTGATCATATGAATAAGACCGCCAAAGCAGTCTTATTGAGATATGCCTAGCCCCTTAAAAGAGACCCTGTCACCTCTAGTAGTCTTCTAACGTCATCGACTCTTGTCTTCTTGGTGTCTTTATCGATGATCGATGAATAGACATGCGAAATGATCTTTACACCAGCATCTAAGATCGTCTCATACTTTACCAATCATGCACTTTTTCCACTTAATTTATAGCACTTAAGAGCTTATTGCACTTCTAAAGTAAAAATAAGCTCTGAGGATGTTATCATGTAATTGTTTAAGAGGTGTATATGATCAAACTGATAGCGATGGATATGGATGGTACGCTTTTAGATGATAAAGATACTATCACTAAAGATACTAAAGAGGCTTTGATAACTTGTGAAAAGATGGGTATCAAACTCATACTTGCAAGTGGACGACTACACACTAGACTGTTCAAGTACGCTAAACAACTAGAGATGTTTAGATATGGTGGAAAACTCATTGAAGTCAATGGTATGGCTATCTATGACCTAGCCAGTAATAAAAGGGAAGTCATCAAGAGGATATCAAAAGATGAGATCAAAGAGATCTTTGAATTTGTAAAGCCATTTTATCTTGAGACGCAAGCCTACTTCGATGGTGGCATCGAATACTTTATACCTGAAGAAGTAATGCCACTCATCATGAAAGAAAGAGAAGAAAGAAACTTGAGTGATGATATGCCTATACTTGGCGGCCCTTGGTCATGGAACCATGATAGTCGTGATGGTTATCCTGATCAAAGAAGGATCTATGATATCGATGAATTACATCTTCCCTTCTACAACAAGTTCACCCTCACTCATGATTCCGATATCATCAAGAAATACCTCCCTTCGATCTTAGAGCGCTTTTCGAATTTTGAGATCGTCAGAGCTTGCCCAAGACTCGTTGAGATCATGCCTAAAGGTATATCCAAAGGCAATGCTCTTAGATCGGTGATGGAAGAAGAAGGCTACAATGAAGATGAAGTCATGGTCTTTGGTGATGGCGAGAACGATATCACGATGTTCGATCACGCTTATTATTCATTTGCGATGGAAAATGCGATAGATGAAGTCAAGAAAAGAGCAAGATATATCGCCCCCAGAAATACCGAAGAAGGCTTGTGTAAGATGATAAAGAGATATGTTTTAAATAGTGATGAGCCTTTTGGTCGGGGTGAATGACAGATAGTAGTTATTGTCATATAGAGATGACTGTGTTAATATCTCCACAGAAGATCTGTTTCAGGGCGAGGTGCAAGTCCTCACTGGCGGTAAAGTCCGCGAACCGAAAGGCCGAATAGGTGAGATTCCTATACCAACAGTAATAGTCTGGATGAAAGAAACGATTGATTTCGTCTTTTGCGAGCCCGTATACAGATACGGGCTCTTTTATTGTCACAGACCTTCTAGAAAAGAGGTATAGAATAATGCAGAACACACAAGTTCAAAAACTCGTGAGGATGGCTATCCTCATCGCCGTATCTATCGTACTGGTCTATTTCATTCATTTCCCTATCTTTCCACAAGTCGCTTTCTTAGAGTATGATCCAGCAGACATCAGCATCTTGATCGCCGGCTTTGCTTATGGACCGCTATCTGGTATCGTAGTAACGATCATTGCCAGCGTGATCCAAGGATTGACAGTCAGTGCGCAAAGTGGCATCTATGGTATCATCATGCACATCATAGCTACGACAGCTCTCGTTGGTGTATCGAGTTTATACTACGATCGTCATAAGACTAAAAAAGACGCGCTAATAAGTCTAGCGCTTGGTTGTGTCGCTATGACTATCGTCATGTGCATCGCCAATCTTATCGTTACACCTTACTTCATGGGCGTCAGTACAGAAGCTGTCATCAGTCTCATGCCTTTCATCTTAGCTTTCAATCTCATCAAAGCTATATTGAACTCTGTGGTGACCTTCATCCTCTATAAGCGCATATCGCCTATCTTACATCGTGATTGATACCTGAAAAGGTATCTTTTTTTTATCTTGGTGCTAGCTGTAATTATCGTCTAAAGAAGAATGATCCCCTATATCTATTAGCCAAAAGAAAAGGCAGCAGGTCGATCATCCCCTTAGACCAAAAGCTGCCAACATCGCTACCGCTCGTAAACTGCTAAATATCATCTATTCATTAAGTAAAAGCGGAGAAGACTATAACTTCTGATTAGATTATAATCCATATCATCGAAAAGATGAGATACTTATCTCAACTTTTCGTCATGGTCTATTACTTATATATGACTAATCAATTATTTTTATCAATTTAGTCTTGATTTATATTATCGAATTTAATTATAGGTTGCTTCAAAGATATTACCAGCTGTATCGATAAAGAGTTGAGGTCGATCTGATCTGCGATACTCCTCTAGGATCTTTTCATCTTCATATGCCTTGAGCCCTCTCTTTTCAGGGTCGCTGATGAGCGGACCAAAAGCCATCAAGATATTGGATAGTCTTGATCTGAATATCTTCATCTTTAAAAGAGATCGGCGTGATATCCTCGTTGACCAAAAGGTGCTCATGCAGCAGGTCATCGATAAGAGAATGTATGAGATCATTATCGCCCACATACTTTCCCTTATAGTAAGCTACACTATCAGTTCCTACTAGTTCAACTTCGATACCAGTGACTTTGATATCGTGAAGGCGTATCATGCTGCCATCAGAAAGATATAGTTCTGCGATGTAAGTCGATGGGCCACCTGAGCCCTTTACTGGCGGCAAGTCCATCAGGCTTTCACCTTCATAGCGCTCAAGATCCATACTGCTGATCATATCTGTGATCCGTGTCTTAAGATCTGCATCTTTGATCTTTATCTCGCTGCCATCTGTACCGAAAAGCATCGAACTATCATATATCAAAATGACATCAGTGATCTTCCCTTTAAGATCAGAAAGGCTGAAGACTTCACTGATATCGAGATCAGCTACTTTCGCATCAGCATCTGCTTCAGAGATCTGAGATGGTCCATTATATTCATGCTTGGTGAAGACATAGGTATAGATAAGATCACTGAAAGCCTCATCTTTTGCTTTAAGATGCATCAGTTCATCTTCATATTTGATCAAGATATCTTTTTGATCATAGACTTCGATTATTAGTTCATCATCAAGCTTTGTCTCGATCGAAAATAGTAGTTCTTCTGTATCTTCAAGCTCTCCATAAGCAAGATCAGCCGTTCTTAACAGATTAGTTGTCTTAAAACTTAGTGTACGTAAGACGCCAGTCAGATCATATTCTTTGACTTTATAAGTATCTATCGAAAACTCGGATAGAAACTTTGCTTGTCTATCTGTGTCATTAAGATAAGCTCTAGCTCTGTCTTTAAGATCTTCATAGACTACTTGCTCAGATACAGCTGTCGTCGCCATTGGCTCAACGTGTTTAGTGCACCCCGCTAAAAATAAAACCAGCACGATAAAGATGATCTTTTTCATAGGACGTTCTCCTTTGTCCTACTATAGCACACTATTCTATAAAAAAAAGATAGGCAATGAAACCTATCTTTAGATCATCACTTCTTGATCTTTTTGAACGTTATGAGCCAATTGTTGCCCACGCCTATAGAGTATGCTTTCGCAAAAGAGCCCTGATTGATCGCTAACGCCATACGATATACTGAATTCATGTAGATGATAGGCATACCGACATTGACGGCACTAAAGGTAGCACCGTACAAGACTTCGTTCTTGTAGACTTCAGTCTTATTATTGAAGATATGGACATCGATCATATCACCAAACTCAAAGCCTAACTTCTTGAACTCTTCGTAAGTTATCGAAGTCCAAAGGGAACCAAATCTGACATCCAAGATATCGACTTGTCCTGTCACAGAATCTTCTGTGAAAGTCGTCTCATAGATATCAAGATCGACGATCTCATCAAGAGAGAGTTCAGGACCGACTTCCTCAAAAGATATCGTCGAACTCGCTAGTCTTGCACCTGTGTAAGCATAGACATCGCGCCCGTGGAAAGTATATGAGAGCTCTGTATTCTTACGTCTATTTGTGACTTCTGAGATCTCTCTTATTGCTTCGATACCAAAGAATTTATGGATGTGTGTGAGTGTACCATTATTTGGCGTGACGATGTAATGACCATTCTTGGTCTTTGCGACGACTGATTTACGATTTGAACCGACACCAGGATCGACGACTGAGACAAAGACAGTCCCCTCAGGCCAATAATAGACTGTCTGAAAAAGTCTATATGAACCTTCAAAGATATTATATGGGGTGATATCGTGTGTCACATGAGAGATCTTAAGCTCATCATCGACCTCATAAGCGACACCTTCCATCGCGCTGACAGCCCCATCGACAAGACCGAAATCACTTTGAAATACCAGAAACTTACTCATACTATCCTACCTTCTTGAATACCACTTTATACTCTGGTCCATAACTTAGACCATATGACTTACAAAGATTACCAACGACCTCGGCTAGAGCGATATTATTGAGTTCGTTATTGTAGATCATGACACTATGATCTTCCGCCATTCCAAAAGATGGATAATATGGTAAGACTTTATCAAAGACGACTTTATCATCATGTATGATCTCTACAGCGATCTTATCGCCATGTGTGAAATACTTAGAGAAATCATCAAGGCTGATATTGGTCCAAAGATTGCCGAAATTTGGATCATTGATCTCAAAGATACCTTCGATACCATCTTCTTTGAGCACAGCTTTATTGATCTTGTGAGTCACGATCTCATCTACAGGATATGATGGACCTACTTCTTCATAAGTAATGATGCCACTAGCAAGTCTTGCAGCACAATAGCCAAAGAGATCACGTCCATGGAAGATCGAGACAGCTTTGTTGTCATCTCTTTTAAGTCGATTGATACTCTCATCGATCTCTCTGACTTCCTTGATGCCGACATGAGCTTTGATATGCGTGAGTGTACCATTATCTGGTGTCACGACATAATAACCATCATTCGTTAAGGCAACACACGCTCTTCTTTTTGTCCCGACACCAGGGTCGACGACTGAGACGAAGATCTGGCCTTTTGGCCAAAAACGCATGTATTGGTCAAGTCTAAAAGATGCTGACCAAGTATCATATTGCGGTATCTCATGTGTCGCATCGATGATCTCGATATCACGATCGACAGACTTGACGACCCCATACATAGCAGCGACAGCGCCTTCAAGATAAGTAAAATCAGTTTGGAATACTAATATTGGTCTCATGAAAATCTCCTTCTTTTAGATAAATGGGTTCCAGAATAGATCTTTGACGACAAAATATCTCATAAACAAGACAGTCACAAAGATCAAGATGCATACAGCGATAGCGATGTGATCTCTTTTCACTAGATGACGATAAGAATACCAAGTACGGCTCTTGGCTTTACCATAACCTCTAAGCTCCATGGCATTTGAGATCAATTCGACACGATCAAGGGTCGAAAAGACCAGTGGCAACAAGATCTTGGAGATACTGACGATCCTTTGTTTTAAAGAAGCTTTCTTTGATGTATCGATACCACGAGCTTGTTGAGCAAGATTGATATTTGTAAAATCTCTTTGGATATCAGGGAAGTAGCGCAAAGCTAGCGCAAAGACTGTACATGCTTTATATGGTACTTTGATACCATTGAGGCTTGAGGCAAACTCACTTGGATCGATCGTAAAGAAAAACATCAATCCTAAAGGCATGATACAGAGATATTTGATAAGTTTAGCAAACTGATAGAACATCTGCTCCCAAGTCAATGTGAAGTAATCATTGATCACAAAGATCACATGTCTTGTGCCAAAGAGCTCTTCACCATAGCCTGGTGCAAGTAAGAAGTTCAAGAAGAAATTGAACAAGATGAACACCAAGAAATAGATGAAGACGATCTTGTAGCGTCTGAATGGAAACTTGGCGATGTAAGAGATGATCAGAGATATCGCTAAAAGTATCAACAATACTCTGACATCATAGGTAAACATCGAGGCAAAAGACAGAAGCAAGAAACATATAAGCTTCGTCAATCCTGATAACTTATGAATGATCGTTCCCTTATCGACATAACTGAAGAGCTTAGTCTTTTTCATGGCGCATGCTCCTTTCAGCATTGATATAGCTTTGGGTGAAATCATCAGGACTCATGCCAACGATCTTGGCAAGATCATATAATGAAGTCATCTTGAGATTAGCTTTCTCTGTTATCTTCTCATCGACAAGAGCTTTTGATGGTAGACCTTCATAGTAGATCTTACCATCGACGATCGTGATACAACGATCACAATACTCAAGCATCAAGTGCATGTCGTGAGTGATCATGATGATGGTCTGACCTGCATCATTGAGTCTCTCTAAAAACTCCATGATCTCTGTATAGTGACGATAGTCTTGTCCTGCTGTCGGTTCATCCAAAATGATGATCTTTGGTCGCATGACTAAGATACTAGCGATAGTGACTCTTTTCTTTTGGCCATAGCTCAAAGCACTGATCGGCCAATTACGCATCTCATAGAGGCCACAGATCTTTAGCGTCTCTTCGACTCGCTCTTTGATCTCCTCTTCTTTGACACCGCCGTTTTTAAGGCCATAGGCTACTTCATCATAGATCATCGTATTACAGATCATCTGGTTAGGGTTCTGAAGCACGATGCCGATCTCCTTGCCGCGCTCATAGATCGTATCGTCTTTGATATCGCGGTTTTCAAGATAGATAGTTCCACTATCTTCTCTTTCAAAACCGACAAGCAATTTGGAAAGTGTCGATTTACCAGCTCCGTTCTTACCGATGATCGCAAACATCTCACCCTTTTTGACATCAAAAGAGATACCATCGATGATCGTCTTTATGCCATCATAAGAAAAGCGTAAGTCTCTTCCTTCAAGTAAGATGTCTTCATCTTTGACTTTCGTTTCCATATGACTTTTTGCCCAAGCTAAGATCTTAGCTCTATCTTCATCTTTAAGAGAAAACTCATCGATGGATGATGGATGCATGTCAGGGGTGATCTTGACGCCTGCAAACTTTGCTGCACTGACATATAATGGCTCCCTTATGCCATGATCTCTTAAGACATCGCTTGCCAAGACCTCATCAGGATCACCATCTAAAATGATCTCACCATCACTTACTAAGATGATACGATCGACATGGCGATAAAGGACATCTTCAAGACGGTGCTCGATGATGATGACCGTACTGTCAATCTTCTTTTGTAAGTCATCGATCAAAGCGATAGCCGTCTTACCAGTAGCTGGATCAAGATTAGCTAAAGGCTCATCAAAAAGCAAGATCTCTACTTCATCGATGAGGACGCCAGCTAAGGCGACTCTTTGTTTCTGACCGCCTGATAATTCCATTGGTGAACTTTTGAGATAGTCTTCCATATCGACCATCTTGGCGATCTCTTTGACCTTTGGTCGCATCTTTTCTAAAGGCACATTATCATTCTCTAAAGCAAATGCGATATCTTCCCCAACATTAAGACCGACGAATTGTCCATCAGAATCTTGTAGGACCGTTCCAACTGTCTTTGATAGTTCGGCTATCGACAGATCTTTCGTCTCTCTGCCTTTGATCTTGCATGACCCCGTGATCTCACCTTCATACCTAAATGGTATAAGTCCATTGAGACAATTGCCAAGAGTTGATTTTCCACTACCACTAAGACCAACGATCAAGACTTTCTCACCTTTATTGATCGTGAGATCGATGTGCTTGAGTGTTGGCTTCTTTTGTGCATAATAGCGAAAGCTGAAATCTTTAAATTCAATGATCGGCTCTTTCATTCATCCCCCTTTGAAGTCAAAAGCGCCCCTAATATAAGGAGCGCCGTAATAATAAAGTTCTTTTATCTACTCTTTATCTAAACTAGATGAAGATGACCTTGTTGCTGCATAGGCAACACATAAGATATAACCTACAACAAGAGCTGATAGAGTATCGATAACGAATGATACTAATCCTTGAACAAAGACTGTCTCCATTGGTTCTGCATACATGACGATATCAAGAACCGGTGCAATAACGACCCAAGCCAAGAATTGACCAACGATATTGAAGATGAAGAACATCTTACCAGGTCTCTTACCGTGTTCAAGATCACAATATTTATAAGCACAACCTGCAAAGAAACCAGCTACAGCAGAAGCGATGACCCAGCTCCACCATACGCCAAAACCTGCTAAGAAGTCGTTGAGCGCATGTCCTGCAAATCCCACTAACAACGCTGAGATAGGACCGAATAGGGCACCAAAGAATGTTGTGATACCATAAGCGATCTGGATGTTCGTGTTTGGTGCTGGTGAAGGGATCTTAACGAAATAGAATAACACTAAGAATAATGCAGCACCTAAAGCTGTCGCAACGATCGTTTTGACATCTAACTTACCAAAGAAAGATTTCTTTTCCATGTACGAATATACCTCCCCTAGAAAAAACATATTGAACTATACACTAAATATTATCTGAATATAAGTCTTTTTATATACTAGATATTCATGTATAATAGTGAACTAGTAAAATCAAACCAAAGATAACTAATAATATTTGTATCGACACTGATGTCTAACTCATCGACTTTTCAAATACAGAAGAAAATATAGATGCCCCTTATGACTGATACTCTATGTATGAGGACCATATAAAAGTCGTCGAAGCCTAAGTAAAGAGCACTCATCATACGAAATATAAATAATGATGATATAAAAAGAAATGAGTGCAGCTTTCTGTAGATATTTATTATAAAGACCTATATTTTAAGCTATACTAAAGCTAAGGAAGAAGGAGGCAAGGAACTTGTGCTAAGTTATAACCCCCATCGATATAAAAACGGTATTCTAGACTAGTTGGGTCTACATTTTTTGTTTTGAGTTTAGATCCAATTATAAGATCTAATAAAACATAAGTTAAGTAAAGAAAAGGAAAAGATTCTTGTATAAAACGGAGTTTATGATGAAGAAGATAATATTGTTGATCTGTTTTGTCATGATGGCAACATCATGTGCAGCAAATAGCCAAGAAGAAATGATAGAGTATTTTGAATATTCGGTTCCAAAGAGCAGACTTTCCAAAGAAACG
Organism: uncultured Erysipelotrichaceae bacterium; assembly: GCA_944326055.1. Lineage (GTDB taxonomy): Bacteria > Bacillota_I > Bacilli_A > Erysipelotrichales > Erysipelotrichaceae > JAHHTG01. Next base: position 13,924 of record CALVCT010000019.1, on the reverse strand, counting down.
ATCGAATGGTTAGAAAATTTCAATGCTCTACCATACAGTTCAAAAATCGCTGTTAGTTATATTCCTGGAGATCTGGCGGATCTAATTACAGAAATAGAAATGAAGGATAAATGAATAGATCGCTGAGCAATAAAAAGTGAGATTTTGGGACCCTTGGTATTCGTATACTCAAGCTATCGGTGCGAATTCAAGATCGATAGCTACTAAAACATCTATAACATTCAAACGGGACAGAGGATGTATTCAAAACATACGCTAAAGATCATTGTTGTCTGTTTGATCGTTTTAATGATCATTAGTGGATGCAGCAATAGATCTATACATGTAGATCAAGTTTCTTATATTTCGATCATCATTCATATTCCAGATGACATCGTAGAGTTTTAGATATCTGATCAAGATGAGATCGACCGTATCGTCAGTTTTGTCAACGATTTCAATGATCTTGAGAAAGAAGAGACTGATATCACGCCAGATGGAAGCTGCGTATTAGTTGAAATTCACAGAGATAAACTGCCTGATATTTGGTTTACGTACGGTAAAGGATCTGATTGGTACATGATCTTCATCAATGAAAAGAGATACTTTTTAAAAGAATGTTCTATAAGTGATATATTAGAAAAATATGACGATCAAGCGTGGGATTCTTTACGATCAGAAAACTGAGTGGTGACCACAGTTAGTGACTGCTTTTCATTTGTTAGCACTGAAACATGCCTTGCGTGATCTCAAGAGCACAATGCATCTTTTGGCTTTAGTGGAAAGTACGATAACGATAGTTCTTATATATCTTTATGATGTGGTCTATAAGTCTTTTGACACATAATGTACAAGTTACCATTTAAAAATGACCCTGATATTTGCGATTCGACAGCGAATATCGGAGTCATCAAAATGATCGGTAATAAGCACTTTAAAGAGATCTGATGTCGATCCTGTTTATTGCTCGCTTGAGAGCTACTTCTGCTCTTTTAAGATCTGAATTTGGATCACTCAGGTGTTCTAGAGCTCGCTCTTTGGCTTTTATAGCTCTATCAAGATCTATCTCGTCTTTATTTTCGATGGCACTGCAGAGTATCGTACATTCATCATCCTTGAAATAAAGCATTCCACCAGCTACAGCATAAACTTCTCTTTTTTCCTCTTCAAGTTCCATCTTGCCGATATTCAAGATCATGACGATGGGCATGTGTGATGGCAAGATACCTCTTTGGCCATCTTCTGATGTGACATTCACGATACTAGCTTCTGTCGTCTTATAAAGGCCATCTGGCGTGAGTATCTTGACTCTAATCTTTTTCATAACCTAGCTCGCGAGCTTTTTCTTTGACATCTTCGATCGCTCCACAGAACATGAAGGCTTGTTCAGGATAGTCATCATACTTACCATCAAGCAACTCTTTAAAGGATCTGACTGTTTCTTCAAGAGGTACATAACAGCCCTTGATACCACTGAACTGTTCAGCGACATTGAATGGTTGCGACAAGAAGTTGCGTGCTCTTCTAGCTCTATTTACTGTAAGTTTATCTTCTTCTGAGAGTTCATCCATACCTAAGATAGCGATTATATCCTGTAATTCTTTATAGCGTTGAAGTAAAGCGATGACCTTTTGAGCTACTGCATAGTGCTCCTCACCAACGATCGCTGGTTCTAAGACGCGTGAATTAGACTCTAGTGGATCGACAGCTGGATAGATACCTAAAGCTGCTGTTGCACGGTCTAAGACTGTCTTAGCATCAAGGTGTGAGAAAGCCGTTGCTGGAGCTGGGTCTGTAAGGTCGTCAGCTGGGACATAGATAGCTTGGACTGAGGTGATCGATCCAGCTTCCGTCGAAGTGATACGCTCTTGTAGTTGGCCCATCTCTGTCGCCAGTGTCGGTTGATAACCGACAGCACTTGGCATACGGCCTAAAAGCGCTGAGACTTCAGAACCTGCTTGGGTAAAGCGGAAGATATTGTCGATAAACAGCAAGACGTCCTGATGATCATGATCACGGAAATATTCTGCCATGGTCAAGCCAGTAAGTCCGACACGCATCCTAGCGCCTGGTGACTCATTCATCTGGCCATAGACTAAGACGGTCTTATCTAAGACACCTGACTCTTTCATCTCAAAATACATGTCATTACCTTCACGTGTCCTCTCGCCGACACCAGTGACGACTGAACGTCCACCGTGCTCCATGGCGATATTGTGGATCAGCTCTTGCATGAGAACGGTCTTACCGACACCAGCACCACCGAAAAGTCCGATCTTACCGCCTTTTGCATATGGGCACAGAAGATCGATGACTTTGATACCAGTCTCTAAGATCTCACTTGTCGTGCGCTGCCTAGCAAAACTTGGTGCGTCGCGATGGATAGGCATCTTCTTGACATCTTTATCTAACTCGCCAAGTCCATCGATCGTCTCACCTAAGACATTGAACATACGTCCTAGGATCTTTTCACCGACTGGAACTTCGATAGCTTTACCAGTATCGATGACACGATCTTTTCTGACTAGACCGTCAGTTGAAGCCATGGTGATACATCTTACGATATCATCACCGATATGTTGGGCTACTTCAAGTGTCAAGTCGCCACTTTCTTTCTTGACGACTAGAGCGTTCTTGATATTAGGGAGCTCGTCCTCCCTGAAGCGGACATCGACGACCGGTCCGATAACTTGTACTACATAACCTTCCATCTTTCCTCCTATAGGGCATCTGCGCCCGCAATTATCTCGGTGATCTCTTGAGTGATCGCTGCTTGTCGTGCTTGGTTATAAGCTAAGACCAGCTCTTGTTCTAGCTCATCAGCATTGTCGTTAGCGTTCTGCATCGCCAGCCGTCTTGAAGCCTGCTCTGAGATCTTCGTTTCAAGATACAAACTATAAGCGACGCTCTCTGTGCTCATCCTGATGAGTTCATCTAAGACCGTCTTCACATCCGGATCGAAGATCAGATCGATCTGTTTGCCCTCTTTTTTCTCATAAGGCAGGATCTGCTTGACAGACGGTATAAAACTAACAGCGTTATTGAAGCGCGTATAGATGACTTTGATCTTCCCTACTTCATCATTTAGATAGGCTCTTACCATCATCTTCATCGCCTTTTGGATATCTTCATAGCGTACTGTATCACTTGGCTTAGACATCACGATATCGATACCATCTTTTTTTAGTAGTGGAACTATCTTTGTCCCAAAGACGATGACTTTATCACCATCTTCGTAGATATCTTCAAGTTCCTTGATAGCGTTCATATTATAAGCGCCACAAAGTCCTAAGTCTGAACCAAAGATCAGATAGTATGTATTACTAGAAGACTTCGCATTCAAAAAAGCACTGTCGATCTCAATATCACTAGCCATGATACTAGCGATAGTGTCTTGGATGATATCAGAATACGCCCTATTCTTCTCCATCACTGAGCGTTGTTTGGCAAGTTTCGCATTGGCGATGACTTCCATGGCACTCGTGATCTTTTTGGTCGATCTTATCGAGCGTATCCTTTCTTTGATAGCCTTCTTATTAGCGGCCATCTTTTACCTCGCTGATCTTCTTGCGCTCTTTGAAGAAAGCATCGAGCGCATCCTTGAGACGAGACTCGATCTCACTTGTGAGTTCTTTTTCATTGTTTATCATATCCGCTACATCTTTAGCTTCTGATCTAAAGTAGCGATATAGTGCTTCTTCTGTATCTTTAGTGCGTTCTAGTTCGATCTTATCGAAATAGCCATTTTCAACAGCGTAGATACTGATGACGATCTCAGCCATCGATAGTGGTGTGTATTGTGGCTGTTTAAGGATCTCACGGATGCGTGAACCATGATCGATCGTCTTTTTTGTGACTGGATCTAGATCGCTGCCAAATTGCGTAAAAGACAGTAGTTCATCATATTGTGCTAATTCAAGTTTCAAACGCTTCGATACTTGTTTCATAGCTTTGGTCTGAGCATTGGAACCGACACGCGATACCGATAGTCCAACATCGACAGCAGGCCTAAAGCCCGAGTTGAAGAGTTCCGTCTGTAAAAAGATCTGACCATCAGTTATCGAGATGACATTAGTCGGTATATAAGCTGAGATATCACCAGCCTGCGTCTCGATGATAGGTAAAGCAGTTATCGAACCACCACCTAACTCATCATTGAGCTTACAAGCGCGCTCTAAAAGTCTTGAATGTAGATAGAAGACGTCACCAGGATAAGCTTCTCTTCCTGGAGGGCGCCTCAATAGTAATGACATCGTTCGATAAGCTACCGCATGCTTAGAGAGATCATCATAGACGATGAGGACATGTTTTCCACTTTCCATCCACTCCTCAGCGATAGCACAAGCGCTGTATGGCGCGATATATTGCATAGGAGCTGATTCAGATGCACTAGCCATGACGACAGTCGTATAAGCCATCGCACCTTCGCTCTTTAACTTTTCAGTGATCGAAGCGACCGTCGAAGCTTTTTGTCCGATAGCGACATAGATACATCTGACATCGGTATCCCTTTGGTTGATGATCGTATCGATAGCTAAAGCAGTCTTACCTGTCTGGCGGTCACCGATGATAAGTTCTCTTTGGCCTCGACCGATAGGGATCATCGTATCGATAGTCTTGATACCAGTCATAAGTGGCTCGTGGACGCCTATCCTTGCCATGACACCTGGTGCCACACGCTCGATCGGCCTTTTCTTATCGCAAACGATAGGTCCTGCCTCATCGATAGGCCTGCCTAAGGCATCGATGACCCTTCCTAACATCGCTTCACCGACTGGTACTTCAACGATCTCTTTGGTCCTTCTTACTTCTTGTCCTTCTTTGATGCCGCTATCATCACCTAAGATGACGACACCGACAAGTTCCTCTTCTAAGTTGAGGATCATCCCTCTGGTCTCATCTTCAAAGATCACGACTTCACTAGCCATCGCATCATCAAGACCTGAAACTAGAGCGATTCCATCACCAACAGTCACGACTGTCCCGATATCATCAGTGACGATCTTATCTTCATAATGTCGGATCTTTTCTTTTAGTAGACTACTGATCTCATCTTTCCTTAATGTCATCTTGTCACCAACTTTCTTCTAAAAGGGCCTTGCGCATGTTTTGGATCTTCTTTTGCATACTGATATCGATGACTTTATCGTCCATCATGATCTTGACCCCTGATATAAGCCTTTCATCGATCTCCTCTTTAAGATCGATGTCTTTACCTTCTTTCTTCTTTATTGCCTCTAAAAGCTTTTCTTTAAGTGCTGCATCGAGCTTTCTTGCGCTTTTGATCTTGACTTCTTTGATGTCATAATGCGCATTGTAAAGATGCCTAAATTGCTCAGCTATAGCTTTGATGTGCGTCATACGCCCCTTATCGACCAAAAGACAAAGAAAGTTTTTAAGTATCTGTGATACCTTTAATTCTTTGATCACTCGCTTCTTGTCTTCCTTTAAGATCTTGTGACTTTCAAAGAAAGCGATCACTTCATCATCAAAAGCTGAAACTACTTCCTCAAGTTCATCTTTCGTCTTCTTGAGCTCATCATCTTCAAGAGCGATATCCAAAAGAGCGCCTGCCCACATCTCAGCGATCTGATCCATCTTCGTATTCCTTTATAAAACGCTCGATAGCTTCTTTATCTTGTGAAGCGACATCTTTTGAAGATATGAGTTTCTCACTAGCCGCCATAGCAACGTCGACGATCTGCTCATTGATATCTGCAAGTAGCTCACGGCGCTCTTTATCCATGCGCTCCTTAGCCTTATCAACAAGTTCATCGGCTTGTTTATGTGCACTAGCCATGACATCTTCTTTATAGAGCTTCGCTTCTTTCTTCGCATCATCTTTGATCTTCTGAGCAAGTTCATCGGCTTCATAGATCGCCTCTTTCGATCTATCGAGATTCGCTTTAGCTTGTTCATTGAGCATATCAGCTCCCGATACTTGCTCATCATAATAAGCTTGTCTTTTAGCGATGATCTTGCGGGCAGGATCCCACACTAGCTTATAGATACAGAAAAAGAGTACGCCTGTAACTAAAAGCGTAAAAGCCATCGTAAAAGGATTAGGGAATAACTGAGCCGCTACATCGACTTCGATATTCATCTATCGAGCTCCAAGAACGAAGACGATGATGAAAGCGATAAGCATACCATAGATAGCACAAGTCTCTGCGACCGCACAACCGACGATCAACATCGTTCTGATCTGAGAAGCTGCTTCTGGGTTCTTACCAACAGCTTCAACAGCCTTAGCTGCTGCATAACCTTGTCCTATACCTGTCGAGAAACCGGTGAATACTGAAATACCTGCACCGATAGCAATAAGTCCTGTTCCTACATCCATGATTCAAAGACCTCCTTATTCTTCTTTTAGTTCGTTGGATATGAATACCATCGTAAGTGATATGAATATGAACATCTGGATAAATCCAGCAAAGACATCAAAATAAGCGTGGAAGAATGGTGCCACGATGACACCAACGAAGTTGAAACCACTGAGTCCAAAAAAACCTAATATCAGATTCGAAAGGAAAAGACAGCCACTGTAAATGACACTCATAATGATCGATCCTGAAAGGATATTACCAAAAAGACGTATCGACATTGAGATGAGCGGTGCTACCTTACCAAAGATATTAGGGATGACAAATGGCACGATAGGTTCAAAGAAACCATGTATATAGCTACCGATACCATTGTCTCTAATCGCATTGAACTGGATCATGATCCACGTAATGAGAGCCATAGTAAGTGTGACACTGTAGTTCATGGTCGGTGGATTGAAACCAAAGAGTCCAAGGATATTGCTTAAAAACAGAAAGACGCATAATGTACCGATATATGGTCCAAGATTCTTGACGAAGCGCTTCTGTACGATAGTCAAAACTTGATTATCGATAAGATCGACAAACCAGATCGCAAGTAAGACGAGACCTTTAGGTCTAGCTAAAGGATCAGCTTTCTTAAGTGCGCGATTGATCACAAAACACATAGCGATGATGAATGCCGCTACGATGATCAGTGATAATATCTCTTTTTGTATCGTAATATGTAATGTCATCTAAGCTTTGAGGACTCCTACCACATATAGTATTTTACACAAAACTAGTCCAAAAAGAATACCCAAGAGCGAGAAAACATGATCAAAAAAGAAACCGATACCAATGAGCACCGCAATAAAAAAGGCATCAACTAAAAGTATCACGACTACACCATGTTTAGTTTTATCGTTGAGCGACTTACTGATCCCATACTCTAAAGACCAAAGATATAGAAGATAGAGACTACTGCTCAAAAGGATGCCATTCGCTACATTTAGTTTGATAAAACTAAAGATCGCAGCTAACACGACTGCGATGATCATCGCTACTCTATATGCTTTTAGACCACTAGTATTCATGTAGTGCCATGATAACACGAGAAGTTATAAATCTTCAAATATCTGATCACCATACCGAAGTTATATCTCGCTAAGTATAGATCACAATAAAGATGGCAAAACGCCATGATCATGCCTAGTGATGGCTCAAAAGCTCCCTTAAGGTTTAAAAACACGAGAGTGGATCTAGTAGAGCGATCTTTATTCGGTATCAAAAACGTCAGTATAGTGAAGATCAAATACCTCATCGATAAAGACTTAGACATCAATTGTCTTTGAAATTTGATATGTCTTATGATCATGATCTATCTTTTAAGAGATAGGCATAATAATTACCTACACAAAAACCATCAAAAATGCGATAAGTCCTTTATTCATAGGGGCTTATCGCTGTCTTAATATCGAGTTTGAAAGATGAGATCTATATAATGAACGCAAATGAACTATAACGACTATTAGATAGTCTTTTGATCACTAATATCGATCCAATAGCGCTCGATGATCTTACCATCCTTTAATGGTCGATCTTCTAAGATGCCACCATTTTTGATGATCGTTCTAGAGGAAGCGACACTATCTTGATCGCAGACCATCAAAACACGCTCGATCCCCAGTTCTCTACATACATCAAGTCCTAAAGCGATCATCTTTGTCGCGTAGCCTTTGCCTCTTTCACTTGGCCTTATACCATCGCCTATATGGCCTCCATAACTCAAAAGGAATTCATTGAGATAATGACGGATATTGATGGCACCGATCATGATCTCACGCTCTTCATCATATAGAAAATATGTCGTTGACGGTACTTTATTAGGCTCATCACCTTTATTATCGACGCTTTCCATGAAAGCTTCATATTCTCGAGGATCCGTTTTAAAGATCGCCATTGGCGAACTATTGGCAGCCGGATGACTTTCATTATATGACTTCCATTCGTCGATCATCTCGATGATAGCTTCTTTATATTGTACTTCTGGTCTCACAAGCTTCAACATATTGCCTCCCACAATGATCACGATCTAAACGATCATCTATTCGATCTAATTGTAACGCTGATCATCTAAAGCCACAACATCAGATCGATCATTGAAAAAAGCTCTTATGATCTTCATGTCTTGGATATCCATGATGTACTATAAGTCATCAAAAGAGACATCTTCGATATCGATGACGTCATCAAGAGCGATCTTCGTATCATCGATGAACGATATGACACGATCTATCATATCTATCTTTTTGATAGCACAGCTCTTAGTTATATATCTGCCACCTGACTTCTTATCGTCTTTTTTAAAATAAGTGATGGTAAGACTAGGTCTTTTGTTGGGGATGTTTGTGATCATGTTGATCTTTCTGTCTAAGATCTCTTTTTCTTCTTCACTGATATCTATCTTTTCATCTAAATATCGATCGTTCTCTTTTATCGTTTCATCATAGCCTGTAAGTGCCGCAAAAGGTGAGAATTGAGCGGCTCTATCAGCCATCGACATCGGCGGTCTTTTTTTTGAGACATGATGCGGAAGATCGATGATGTCTTCATACTTATTCATGCTTTATGACCTCCGATCTGATCGTTGCGCTCTTTAGCGGTAGCGCCATCTATAAGGTCCATGCCTTTGATCACAGCGTTCTTGCCATATCTCTTCTTGATCTTAAGCAGGGCTTTTTGCATATCCTTTTCGCGCTTTAGTTCTTTATCTTCTTTCTGACGCTTTGTATCAAGTACAGCATGATCACTAAAAAGATCTAGCTCTTCGATCTTAGTTTCTTTAGGTATGTCAGCTTCACTTATGACATTATTGAAAGTTATATTCAGTCTTCTAATAAGCAGTCCTTCATCGACTATCCTGTCATAGAGTTCTTGCGCCTTCTGCATGATGAGCTTGCTTGAGGAGGTGTAGCTATCAAAAGAGATCGTTCCGTGGGCGTGTTTTGGTATCTCTCTACCATAGCGGTCTTTTTCGATGATGCCTTGATACATCTTTTTGCGATCAGGGTCAGCAACATTGATCGCATCATAGCCGATAGTCATGACGATCTGATCAGTAACAAGATCTTTATCGACAAGATCGAGAGCTAAGCTGTCTGCCATCTCTTTGATGACGATCCTAGCTTTCTCTTTGTTATAAGGCATACGCAAGACTTGTCCTGAGCCTAGGCTGTTTCTTTGCGGCTTATAAGCTTTGATGTCTTTTATCGTACAGGGTTCATATCCCCAAGCGTGATCGATGATGAGTTCAGCATTCTTACCAAAGAGTTTATAGAGCAGGTCCTCGTTATTGAGCGAGCATCTTGCGATATCACCCATCGTAAAAAGCCAATTCTCTTGCAGTTTCTTAGCTATACCTTTACCGATACGCCAAAAATCGGTGAGAGGTTCATGTGCCCACAGAGTCTTACGATAGCTCATCTCGTCAAGTGTAGCGATACGAACACCATTTTCATCAGCTGGGATGTGTTTGGCAACGATATCCATCGCTACCTTAGCAAGATAGAGGTTCGTTCCGATGCCAGCTGTCGCTGTGATGCCTGTCGATCTTAAGACATCCAAGATGATCTTCATTGCTAGATCATGAGCACTTGTTCCATAAGTATTGAGATAATCTGTGACGTCCATAAAGACCTCATCGATCGAATAGACGATGATATCCTCAGCTGAGATGTATTTCTTGTATACTTCATAGATCTTCGTGCTATATGCCATATAATACGCCATGCGTGGCTTAGCTATGATGAAATCGATAGCTAATGTCTCATCTTTTTCAAGTTCAGAAAAAAGGAAGGAAGTCCCTTTATAGGCCTGTCCTTTTAGTTTTATCTTGCGTTTTCTGTTGGCATCTTCAAGCTTTTGTTTGACTTCAAAAAGACGAGGACGCCCAGGTATACCATAGCTTTTGAGTGATGGCGTGACTGCTAGACATATAGTCTTATCTGTACGACTTTCATCAGCGACGACTAAGTTCGTATCCAAAGGGTCGAGTCCTCTTTCTTTACATTCGACAGAAGCATAGAAACTCTTGAGATCGACCGCTATATAGCTGCGCTCCTTCATATAGATATCATCTCGCATCTTACTTCATGATGCAAGAGTCATCATCTGATGCGTCTTATCATCTTAGGAGCTCTTTTGATATCGATCGCATATCTTTCAGTCTTATCTCTAACGCCATCGACATCGACGATAAAAGGCCTATCAGCGCTGATCCTCAGTTCACTATCAAACGGAAAGACATAGGCATGACCATCAGCTCTAAGTGGCAAGATCGGTGTGATCGCTACATCAGTACTTGTGATCGGAAAGACAGGACCACGATTTGAAAGGTTGATACCTGTTGAGCCAAATCCTGTCGAGAGGATAAGACCTGAAGCCTTCGAAGTGTAGATGTCCAAAGCTTGATAACTGACTTTGAATTCTGCAAAGCTGCCTATCGCATAGACGACGACATCATTGATCACGACCTCATCATCATAGATAAGGACAGGACACTCATCATAGTCATCTTTTTGATATGTATCTAACCATTTTGCCATATTGGCGATATCGATATTCGTCAGATAGCCCACAGTTCCAGTATTGATACCTGCAAGAGCCATATCTCTTCGATAAGCTAATTTTGCCGTTTTGATAAAAGTGCCATCACCACCAAGATATAAAAGGTGATCGCTTTTTTGAGCATGCTCAGATACACGATCAAAATCTTCAAGCTCTAAGATGTCATAGTCTATCTTCCTAGCATCCAAAAGCTCTATGAGCTCTTTAAGTGTCGCTTCGGTCTTTTCTTTTGTCCTATTCGGTATGATCGTGATACGCATCAGCTTAGATCCTCTATGATCGCTCTTGCCGCTTTTTGTCCAGCGTCCATCGCTTTAACGACAGTCGAAGCACCGCTAGTGGCATCCCCACCTGCATACACAACTTTAGCACTAGTCCTTCCCATATCATCGACGATAAAGCATCCCCATTTATCGATATCAAGATCATCTGTATTATCACCAAGTGTCTTATCATTAGAAAAACCTAGAGCTAAGACGACAGTGTCAGCTTCGATCGTCATCCTCTTACCTGTATCGACCGGTCTTCTTCTACCGCTTTGATCAGGTTTACCAAGCTCATTGATCGCTAAGACGACCTCCTTTAGACATCCTTCGCCTTGAAATTCGATAGGATTCACTAAAGTCTTGAAGATGACACCTTCTTCTTTCGCGTGCTCCAGCTCTTCTTTACAAGCTGGCATCTCGTCTTCTGTGCGGCGATAAACGATCATCACTTCTTTTACTTGCGGTAATCTTATCGCATCACGTGCCGCATCCATCGCTACATTGCCACCGCCAACGACGACCACTCTTTCACCACATGCTTCAAAATGGCGCCTTCCATTTTCAAGTGGTGCCATATTGATCGCTTTAAGGAAAGTGTCAGCTTGATATATGCCCTTAAGATCTTCACCATTTATATGCATGTGATTTGGGTCTGGTGCACCGATGCCTAAGAATATCGCATCATAGTCTTCTCTTAATCTAGTTAGATCTTTCACCTTTTGATCTAAGATGAATGAGACGCCTAGCTCTTTAAGTATCTCTATCTTATGTTTGATAGCTTCTCTTTCTAAACGATATGAAGGGATGCCCCAAGTAAGGACACCACCAACGAAACCATCTTTCTCATAGATATCGACACTATAGCCCTCTTTCACTAATTTTAAAGCACAAGCTAATGAAGCTGGACCACTACCGATACAAGCTACTTTCTTGCCATTTGTCTCTTTCTTCTCTTCTTTATCGAAGCCATTCTCTCTTGCCCATTTAGAGACATAACGCTCTAGAGCTCCGATCGCGACACTCTCACCTTTGATCCCCAAGACACAAGCACCTTCGCACTGGTCTTCATGAGGACAGACTGTGCCACAGATCTCACTCAAAGACGATCTCAATCTTATGGTATGATATGCATTCTCTAGATCATCATCCTTAATATACTTGATGAAATCAGGAATATCATTGTGGATCGGACAAGCTTCTTTGCATCTTGGGATCTTACAATGAAGGCATCTTGAAGCTTCAAGTATCGCTTCTTCTTTTTCATATCCTAATAAGAAAGGCAAGAAATCTTCTTTTCTTACATCTCCATCTCTTACTTTCATCTTTACTCTATCTTGCATATTCACTCTTATAACCTCTTTGTCCATGATCTAAAAATAGTGACGCACCACTAGTATATGATACTTTATCGATGAGATGTCTGATCTGCAGATGATCTCTGACATCCTTCTTGATGAAGATGACTTCTCCACCCTCGTCGATGATCTCATTTTTGACTTCATTACCTAATTCTTCTCTTTTTCCTGAGCCTAAGATCTTCGTACCTTGTTTCGCAAAGATCTTAGCCATGCCCTTAACGATACCTGATGTCGTCCCTGTAATGACGACGACCTTATCCTTCAAGATATCTTTATATATCGCCATATGACCTCCGATCTAGACAATACTAAACCATAGATGTACAGATAGATTAGATGATCCAAGTCCTCGATTCCATTATCGACACATGCCGACATATTGTCAATATAAAATCATGATCCAAAACACGACAATGTTAAGGATCAAGCCAAATTTAAATACCACCTAAGATCACATCTAGATCCTTCGCATCATCTTAGGCGGATGTGTAAGAAATACAATTTATGATACAATGGTCTTCGTGAAGCAAATAATTATCTGAAAGGGTGAAAGACCATGCCACAACAAAAGTTTATTACAAAGCAACTAATAGATAAAGGTTGGTCAGAAGATAGAAAATACTGTGTTATTGACGAGCAGGGAAATAAATATCTGCTTCGTGTTTCTCCGATTGAACAGTATGACAGAAAGAGAAGTGAATATGAACTTATGAGTCAGGTGGCAGCTCTCGGTGTACCAATGTGCAGACCCTTAGAGTTCGGCGCATCTGATGAAGGAGTTTATTCTATCCAAACTTGGATAGACGGCGTTGATGCAGAAGAATATATACATAATTTAACAAATGAAGAACAGTACTCTTATGGTTTTGAAGCAGGGAAAATACTAAAAGATATCCATAAAATCCCTGCCCCGAAAGAAATAGAAGATTGGGAAATCTATTTTAATCGTAAAGCAGATCGCAAGATCAAGATGTATGAAGAATGTTCCATCAAGTACTAAAATGGGCAAGCTTTCATTGATTACATCAACGCTCATAGATATTTACTAAATGGTCGCCCCCGAACCTATCAACACGGGGATTACCATATCGGCAATATGATGATAGGGAATAATAAGCAACTCTATATCATTGATTTTAACAGAAATGACTTCGGAGATCCGTGGGAAGAATTTAATCGTATCGTGTGGTGCGCTCAAGTTACACCTTTGTTTGCAAGCGGAATGGTAAACGGATGCTTCGATAATGATGTACCTATCATGTTTTGGAAACTTCTTGCGCTTTATATCAGCAGTAATACTTTGGGATCTTTGCCCTGGGCACTTCCTTTTGGACAGAGCCAAATTCAAGTAATGGTAGATCAAGCAAAAGATGTACTAAGTTGGTATGAT
>CALVCT010000018.1 GCA_944326055.1 uncultured Erysipelotrichaceae bacterium | reverse complement strand
CTAGAGAAGATAAAGATACTCCTAGATATGATTTTTGACACTCAAGTGAGATTAAAATACAGAGACGACTACTAGAGATGCATTGATATTTCTAGTAATGTCAGCACCACTGTGCAGATAGGGATTTTTTATTTTTTCGAGTTATTTATTATAACTTTTTCGAGTTATTTATTGTGATAATTTCGAAACATCATCTTTCTGCTGATCATATCTAGAGTTTCAGTGATGTATTTAGATTTTTTTCCATACTCAAAACAAAAAACCACCTTGCCAGTGATCTTCTATATTTAGACAAACTCATATGGTGGAACTAATCTCTTTACAGACGAACTATGGATAGGCTCTTTATTTTCTAGTGCTGCATCGATATATGTAATCGGTATATTGTCGATATTTAATCTCTTATCGCTACCATTCAATATGAGATCAAAGTGATCGTCATATAAATATACCGAGTGAACGAAGATGTTGATTAGTGCTTTCTTTTGTTTGATATCAGTAACTGGTTTAGTTGATATATAAGTTAGAAATGCTGATATTTCATCTTCACTCAAGACGATATCTTTCGTCTTTTCAATAGCTAATTCTTTCTCTAAGTTAGCTTTATCCTTTTGCCTTTCTTCTAAGCGGGCAAGTACTAATTCTGATGCAGTTCCATATTCTAATACTTTAAATAGGTTGTTTATTGCCGTTTCAGTCTCATTTAGCTTCTTTTTAAGATCTTTGATGATATAAGATTGTTCCGTCTTTTTACACTCATCAGCGATCATTTTAGCTAGGTATTTGATGCTTTCTTTATCGAGTAGTTTCAGGCAATATTCAACCACTTGATCTTCTAAATAAGTCTTATCGATAAGCTTTTTATCACATTTCTTTTTTCGAACATTCTTGCAAGTATAGTAATGATATGACCTACCGGTCTTACTTGTACCACTATAACCCGTCATCATTTCATTACAATGACCACAGAATAATTTGGTAGTCAATAGATATTCTTCCTTGGCTTTGATTTGCGATTTAGTAAACATATTCTTATCTAATCTTTCCTGTACTCTATAAAACAAGTCATCATCTATTATTCTTGGCATGCCATCTTTGATCTCTTTGTCTTTGTAGATATAAATGCCAATATAGCGCTTATTCCTTAAGATGCGATTAAGACTATTAGGAGCGAAGTAATTGCCTCTAGAAGTCTTTATTTGCCGTCGTTTAAGATTTTCAACGATCTCCTTTTTAGTTTCACCTCTAGCATATCTTTTAAATATCTCCACAACGATCTTAGCTTCACCTTCATCGACATAAAACTTACGATCTTTATCTACTTTATAGCCAAGTCCAGGATTAGAACCAGTTGATAAGCACTTAGAGGCATTGATATCCATTCCTCGTTTTATCTTTTGTGATAATTCAGCTGAATAATATTCCGCCATTGATTCAAGGACACCTTCCATTAAGATACCCGATGCATCTTCGGAAATATTTTCTTTAGCTGATATTACTTTGATTCCATTCTTTTTAAGCCTTGATTTATAGATAGCACTATCGATGCGATTTCTGGCAAAGCGATCAAGCTGATAGACTAGCACTCCTTCAAAGGTTTTATTATCACCATCAGCGATCATCTTTTGAAACTCGATCCGATCACTTGTTTTTGCACTTTGAGCACGGTCAATGTATTCGCCTATGACAGTATGGTCATTAGCTTTGGCATATTCATAGCAGACCTTTAATTGTCCTTCAATAGATTGTTCAGTCTGACTATGACTTGAAAATCGTGCATAGATGACTACCTTCATAGGCTAAAACCTCCTTTCCTTAGCTACATTATTGAATTAAACATTTGCTTTGTCATTTGTGTCATTTACATCCTTGACAAGCTTTTCTTGTTGATATTCTTCATAAAACTTTTTACCATCATCACTTTGATAAAACTTGATCGCTTCATCTTTAAGATATAAAGCCAGGGCATTAAGTATTACTTTAGGTAAGATCACATCTTTTTCATCCATCATCGATCCCTGCCTTTTTGTCTTTCTAAATATCTTTGATAATATGCACAAGCTTTAATGATGAAATCTTCAAGTTCTTTATAAGTACTAGCTTTTGGGCGATAAGCTTTGATCTTATCAACAGGAAGTTTTAAGACTTCTTTTTGATTGCCTTTAGCTTCATTCAATATGGTAAAGACAGCATCTTTAGTAAGCATTTCATCTTTGGATAAAGCTTTTAGTCTTTGTGCTTGCGATAATGATGGTGTGGCATCTAAATAACTTATTTCTTCAAAGACCATCATCTGTTCATCTTCTTTAAGATATGAAAGCTCAACTGCTGGCGTTAAAGAGATATTACCTTCATCGACCATCTTCAATAGTTCTGGAATCAAGTAAGTTAATCGGATATAACGGTGTAGTGTTTCTTTACCAATACCTAGTCTAGTGGCTAAATGTTCATCGCTTCTAAACTTCGTCTCATTTTGGGACGAAGTTAAATCACTACGATTCCCCTGTCTTTTTAAAACATCTAGTTTCATCTTATAAGCAAATGCCTTTTCGCTAGGTAAGATATTTTCTCTTTTTAAGTTTGAATCAACCATCATCATAATTGCTTGTTCATCTGTTAGATCTTTGATAATAACTGGTGCCTCTTTAATTCCTGTTATGAAATGACGTTTGTCAAGAGTGGGCTCTAAACTTTGATGGACGTCTTTTATTTTTAGTTGAGGATATAGATCAAGAAACTTCTTTTTAACAGTCTTCGGGCAATGACCATTCTGTTATAC
>CALVCT010000017.1 GCA_944326055.1 uncultured Erysipelotrichaceae bacterium | reverse complement strand
CAAGCAAGCAAGCAAGCAAGCAAGCAAGCAAGCAAGCAAGCAAGCAAGCAAGCACTAGTTATGTAATAGAGAACTTATTCTTAGACAATAAGAACTTTTATAAAGCACCCATCATCTTAGATATGTGACAATATCTATAGAAAGGGTGCTTTTTAGTGTTCTTACATCTTAATGTAGAGGGAGAAGTGAAATGAAGAAGCTATTAAAACTATTGCTGTCAACAATGGCAGTGATCACCTTATTGGTCCCAATAAGTGCAGAAGATGGTTTAGTAAAAGTTATAGAGAACGATGGAGAAACGAATTATTTTGATAGTATACAAGAAGCCATCGACAATACAGAATCAAACGAGTTTACCGTTGAATTAGGTGGACAATTAAATTCAAGCTCAGCGATTGAAATTCCTGAAGAAAAGTCTGTTACTTTGAATTTAAATGGAAATAAACTCTTATTGAGTTCTTCTTACGGCAAAAAAATAGTATATGATGAGATACAAGGAAGTCCTAGTTTTGAATGCCATATCTATAACAAAGGCAATTTGATGATTACAAATGGTAGTATCAATCTTTCAACAGTTGCTGTTAATGCTGTTGTTAACGAGGGTGAATTTACTTTAGGGGGCGATGCGGAAATAAATAATTACGGAAATAGCGTGGCTGCTACGATTGTTAATGTTGGAGGCTCAGTAGAAACGAGTGGTAAAGTATATAGCAAATACGTAGATTGTATAGAGACGTATGGTGGAAGAGTGAGTATAACAGGTGGCAGATTAGAATCAGACCAAACTCACGCTGAAGGTAAATCGGTTCTTGTGATTTTTAACAGAAATTATAACAACAACAGTCCGGGAGCTGAAGTAGTGATCGATGATGGGATATTGATTTCAGATGGCTATGTTGCATCAACAAATAACTTATACTCTGGAGGTGATAGTGGATCAAGTTTAAGTATAAATGGAGGTACATTATCATCTAGAAGGACTTCAATATATTGGCCAAGTTCAGGCGTTTTAAGTATAGGCAAATTAAATGACAATGGTCCGACGATAACAAGTACCAATGGATCAGGTGTTGAGGTATGTAGTGGAACACTTAACGTATACTCTGGAACAATTAGTGGTGGTACTGAATTGTCTGGTGCGGATATATACGAGACTGACGACACTCTATTAAGCATGTATCGTAGTAATAGTGGTTCATCAAACATCGGCGATTCAATAACTATAATAGGTAGACGAGGGGCTGGGTATGCAACATCTAATCTAGAAGTAAATATTTCTGGTGGACTATTCACGTCGTCAAATTATGGAGTACGTAACCTTGATTGTAATTTAAAATCAACAGAACAAATCGATCAAGATGTTAGTGTAAAAATAACTGATGGTAGTTTTGACGGAGGAATCAAAGCGATAGATTCTGATTTCGTCGAAGAAGATGATAAGAAAATAGTCAGTGGCGGTACATTCACATCTGATCCATCTGCATATGTAGATCAAGCATCACAACCACAAGCAACCATCGGTTCAACTTATGCAGTTGGTAAAGCTTCGATTGAATCTACATCAGCAGCAAATCTAGGAGATACTGTCACTTTGACTAATGTCCCAGCAGGTACATCATTACAACTTCCTGAAGGCACCACAGTAGTGAATAAAACAAACACACCAGCAACCGTAAATGGTATTGTAGTTCAAGCAAATGGAACGATCACAACACCAGTCACACAAGAAAAACCATCAAGACCTACATATCGTCCATCATCACCATCTAAAGATTTACCATCTAACACTAAAGAGTGTCAGAAAGAATTCGGTGATGAATATATCTGGTCAGATGAATATGATGCATGTGTCATCAAGTTCATGATCGTTGATACAAGTACGAAGTAATGATCACTGACTAAACTAAAAGCCATCACTCAGCCCGGGTGATGGTTTTCTTTTGGCTTTGTTATGATATATAGGTCTTTGATCTTTGTGAGATCATCTTTGGCTCTTGTTTGGACGAGAGCTTTTTTGTTGCTTGCAAAAGTTTTGAAAAAACTTGCTTGGAAATACAACGAATATTTGAAAGCACTTGCAAATTGATGTTGACACAAAGATACGGGGGGGGTATATTTTCTTTATAAACAGAGGGGAGAGAATATGAATAGCGAGGTGTTTATTGCCGATCGCTTTATCAAAGCGATCGATGACAACTTCAGTGCTAATTCTGACCTCTTGTCAGAAGTAGCACAGTCTCTATTTTCTACGATCCAAAAAGGCGGAATAGTTCAATTGTTCGGTGTCGGACCCGGTGAAGAGTTCGTCAATGAACTTTTCTTTCGCGCTGGTGGACTTTCACCATTCCATGGTATCAAAGTATCTGATCTTCTCACTCGTGGCATGATCGAACAGTCAAAGATCGATGATATGTCAGTATATCAAGATGCAAGTATCTTAGAAGATCTACTTTCTATCTACAAACTCGATGACCGTGATGCTTATGTCTTAGTATCACAAAAAGGCAATGAGCCACTAATCGTCAAGATGGCGCTATATGCTAAAAGTAAGGGTCAGAAGGTCATCGCATTAGTTAATAAGAATTCTTATGATGTCTTGCCAGCTATCGATGATAGTGGTAAGAGACTTTTAGATATTGCTGATCTAGCGATCATGACGACTTTAGATGAACCCGATATTTTAGCTGAAGTCGATGGTCGTGGTGTTGGCCAACTCTTTGGTACTGTTGCTAATGTTTTAGCTCAGTGTCTTGAAGCTGAGATCTATAAACTATATGTCGAAAATGGCATTGAAGCTCCAGTGCTCTTATCTGCGAATGTAAAAGGAGCTGACGTACACAATAATGCTTTGACAGATGCTTATGAAGGGAGAGTTCGATAATGGTCGATAAGAATGTCTTCAAAGAGCGTATCGTCGCTTTGCTTAAAGAATTATCTACATCACAAGATGAGAATATCGATAAGGCTAGTGAATTATTTGCTGAATGCATCAAAAATGATGGAGTTGTCCACATCTTTGGTACTGGTCATTCGATCGGCATGGGAATCGAGATGAGCGGTAAGTTAGGTAACTTAATCCCTATACATATGATGAGACTAACTGACTTTGTCACAAAAGGTGTCATCACACTTAAAGAATTCACTGATAAAGATAATGACTTTGAAAGAAGAAGTGATCTTGCACAAAGATTCTATGAGCTATATGACATCAGACCGCAAGATGTCTTCATGATCATTTCAAACTCGGGCATCAATGGTTTAGTGATCGATCTAGCGATCGAAGCGAAAAGGCATGGACACAAGGTCGTGATCGTTACGAGTATGAAACATACAAACGCTGAAGCTTCAAGACATCCTAGTGGTAAGAAACTGTACATGTTTGGTGATGTTGTGATCGATAATTGTGGGCCTCATGGTGATGCTTTACTTGAGACAGGTGGTATAGCTAATGTCTGCTCTGTTTCTTCGATATGCAATAACTTCATCTCACAGAGCCTAACAGTGAAAACAGTGCACAGATTAGCTACAGATGGAGATGATGTACCACTTATCACAGGTGATACAGTCAATGATCAAAAACGATTTGAACACTATAGATCACGTATCTAAAGGAGGAAATCATGAATAGTGTTTTAGAGAAAATTAGAGGGCATTTGATCGTTTCTTGTCAAGGCAATAAGGACGATGGAAATCCTTTCTACCGACCAGAAGATATGCTTCAGATGGTCGATTGTGCTGTCGTAGGTGGCGGTGTAGGTATCAGAGTCAATACTCCACCAAACATCGAGCTTGTCAAAAGTAAGTATCCAGATCTACCGATGGTCGGCATATGGAAAGTCGTTACTCCAGGATGCGATGTCTATATTACGCCAACGATGAAAGAAGTGGACAGATTGGTCGAACTAGGTTGTGAGATCATCGCTGTCGATGGCACTTGTCGTAAGAATTGTGAAGGCCGCTATGCTTATGAACTGATCGGTGAGATCAAGAAGAAATATCCTGATCAATTAGTCATGGCTGATCTAGCTACATTACATGATGCAGAGATGTGTATGGCACAAGGTGCTGATATCATCTCAACGACATTATCAGGTTATACAGAAGATACAAAAGATAAATATGCAAAGGGAGTCGACCTTGATGTCATTAAAGATATTAGAGCTAAGTTCCCTAATGCATTCATCAATGCTGAAGGACGGATCTGGACGATCGATGATGCAAGAAATGCTTACCAATACGGTGCTGATGTCATCACTGTTGGTACAGCTATCACATCACCGTTTGCCATAACACGTAGATTCGTTAATGCGATAAATAGTTTCAATCAAAACTAAAGGAGGATAAATATGGGTTTTGATCTAGGGTATGTGCTTTATGTCACACTTGTATGTTCTGTGATCGACTGGCTCGGTTACGGTATGTACAACATGGGTCTGAATCAACCTGTAGTAGCTGGTGCTATCGTCGGTCTATTATTAGGTGATCCAGGAACGGGTATCGTCATTGGTGGTACCTTGCAACTTGTCTACATGGGTGTCGTCGCTGTTGGTGCCGCTATTCCTGTAAACAAGACTACTGCTACTACAGTCAGTGTTGCACTATGTATCATGACTGAGATCAGTATGGAAAGTGCTATCGCTCTTGCGGTTCCAGTAGCTGTTTTAGGTCAGTTAGACCAGATGCTTGCTTGGACGCTCAACTCGAGCTTGATGCACATTGCCGATGGTTATGCTGAGAAGGGTGAACTAGACAAGATGTCTCGTCTACAGTTTGTCGGTTCAGCGATCTTCTTTATCACCAAGGCAATCCCTATCTTCTTATGTATCTACTTTGGTTCACCATTCGTCCAAATGATCAACGACAATATGCCTGCTTGGGTACAGAACTGGTTGACGATGGCGACAGGTATGCTACCAGCGTTAGGATTCGGTATGCTGTTTGCTTTGATGTATAAGCCAAAGTATATCCCATTCTTCATCATCGGCTTTGTTATGGCAGCTGTATTTGGAGGATCATTACTAGCGATCGCACTCTTAGGTGCAGCATTTGCTCTAACGGTATACTTCTATGTACCAGTAGCTAAAAAGAAGAAAGGAGGAGCACTATAATGTCAGAGAGGAATATCGAAATGGTCGAACAAACTCCTGAAGTAAGGGAAGAACATAAACTAACGAACAAAGAGTTGAATAGCTGTTTCTGGCGTTTCACACTCTTCCCAATGTGTTCTATCAACTATGAACGTTTCCAGACATTGACTTACTTCACAGCGATGAAGAAAGTCATCAAGAAACTCTATCCAAACAAAGAAGACCAGATCGATGCTGCTAAGCGTCATATGGCATTCTATAATACTACTCCACAATGGATGGGTATCAACTTAGGTATCTCGTGTGCGCAAGAAGAAGCTATCGCTAATATGGCTGATGGTCCTGAAAAGGATGAACTAAAAGAATCAGTCAATACGATGAAGGCTTCGCTCATGGGTCCTCTTGCTGGTATCGGTGATTCTATCGATGCTACTTTAACAGCTATCTTTGGTGCTCTATGTGCAGGATTCGCTGTTGCAGGATCACCAATAGGTGCGATACTCATGGTCATTCTTATGAATGTCTACTATGTCGGTATCTGTTACTATGGTTATTTCTACTCATATCGCAATGGTATCAAGATCATTCGTGATATGAACAAATCGAATATCCTCGATAGAGTCATGGAAGCTGCTTCTATCTTAGGTATGACAGCTCTTGGTGCTCTTGTTCCATCATGGGTAGGATTTAACCTAACGACGAATATCGCTATCGGTGATTATGTGCTCAATATCCAACAAGAACTCGACAACATCATTCCTGGACTTGCTCCACTTGTACTAACACTTATCTTAGCTCTCTTGTACAAGAAGAACGTTTCTTCTTTGAAACTTGTCGTTGTCATCTTTATATTGGCACTGATCTTTGCTCTCTTGGGCTTTGCTGCATAGGTGTAAGCGATGGCAATATTACAATATCGTCTTGATGGGCGTATGTTGCATGGTCAAGTATCGACTTTCGCAACATATCTTAGGATAGATCACTTTATAGTAGTCAACGAGAAGATCGCAAACGACGATACGCAAGTCATGTTGTTAGAACTTGCTGCTATAGATGCTAGCGTCGATGTCGTTTCACCAGAAGATGCTTTCGATCTTATCGAAGAAGAGGAAGATAGTGATGATCGCACGATGGTCGTCTTTAAAGAGATCTCTGATCTTAAAGAGATGGTCGAAAAAGGCTTTACTTGCGATGAAGTAGATATCAGTGGTGTCTATGCTAGAGGCGATCGTGAGAAAGTTGCGGCTTGCTTCTTCCTAGATGCACAAGATCGTGAAGATCTTAAATACATCATGGATAAAGGTATCAAGTTATACCATCAGATCCAAAACGACCTGAAGAAACAGGATGTTGCTGATCTTGTTAAATAACTATGAAGAATATCTTAGTTATAAGTCATGGTGTCTTAGCTGAAGGTCTGGTCGAGACAGCTAAAGTCTTTTTTGGTGAAGATCTTTCAGGTGTTGAAGCTCTGCTTTTGAAAAGAGAAGAGGAAGCAGAGGGCTTCAGATCGAGACTGATCGAAGCTGTCGACCGTTTAGATGAGGGTGATGGTGTCATCATCCTTGCTGACCTCATGGGTGGCACACCGTGTAATCAGACCGTCTTCTTGCAAGATAAGAACGTCCATATCTTAGCTGGTGTCAATCTTGGCTTACTTATGGAAGTGATCGCCGCAAGAAGTAGTGATGAATTGGATTATGATCATCTTGTTGAAACAGGAAGATCTAGTCTAGTCGATTTTACTAAATTACTCGAAAATAGAAAAAGAAAGAAAAAGGAGGATAAGGGCGACTAAGAGCGCCCTTTCCATTATGGAACTAGCAAGAAAAGAAATAATCATCAATGCACCATTTCCCACAAAAGCTTGTGGGCATATCGAACAGACGTTCTTGATCGACGAGTACAAAGATGATCTACATGCACGTATCATCGCGATCAAAGATAAGGAACTATATATCCATATCAGTCTTGATCTTTTGGGATTGAAGGAAAAGATCTGCCAAAAGATAAAAGATATCGTCACTGATATCTATGGTGATGCACATGTGATAGTCAGTACGACACATACGCATTATGGCAATGATGTTGAAGATGATCGTTATATTACTTATTTACTTGAACTTTTAAGTAAAGAGCTTTTTGATCTTGACTTCAAATATTATGATGAACTTTATTATCGTGTGCATCTAGAACATTTTAAAGGAATCGGCTCATCAAGGATATCAGGATATGAGACTGATAATGAATATCTGCTTGTGATCGAACTTTCAAGTTCGATGAAAAAAGAAGATACCCAAGTGGTCTTCATCATACATAATATCCATCCAACGATCTTGAAGTCAACGACCCCATTTTTCAGCAGCGAGTTCCCTGGTAAAGCTTTAGAGTTGCTAAAAGAGGAAAATAAGGAGATCTTCTTTACTTATGTGACTGGTGCATCAGGAGATTTCTCAACACGATTCACAAGAAAAGATCAGACCTATGATTCTGTCATTGAGCTTGGTACAGTGCTTAAAGATGAAGTCATCAAGCTACTAGATGAGGGTGGGGAATACAAGAAGTTAGATCTTTCTTTTGATGAAGTGGTCATTGAATATAAACATGATTTCAGTGATATAGATCTTAGTAAACTTAGAAGCGATCTAACACCAAGAGAACTTGAAACGATCGAGAACGGTAAGATCATGCGCCAAAGGATCTATGAGAACCCTGAAAAGGAAGCGACTCATGCGATAGTAGATATCGTAGATCTTGGTGACTACAGTTTGATCTTCTATCCAAACGAGATCTTCTCAGCCTATCTTGACTATATCGATACTTCAAAAGCGATGATCATAAGTTATTCTAATGGTTATGAACCATATATCTTGCCTATCGGTTTTACATATGTGACTTATGAGATGTTCATGGACACTCTATCTTTAGATACGAAGAAAGAACTAGTGGCTTTTCTTGAAAGGTTCAAGTAATGAGCATCATCTTATTTGATAAAGATGGTGTCCTCATCGATTCGGAGGAAGTAGCACTAGCAAGATCTCGGGAGTTCATGACTTATAAAGGTCTGCCATGGAAAGAAGAAGATCTTTTGACGATGGTCGGAGGCAACGCTAAAAGAGATGCGATGTTATATAGGAAGTGGTTTGGCGAAGATTTTGATGTCGATGCTTATAATAAAGAAAAGTCTTTATACTATAAAGATCGTCCATATGACTATAAAGCCATCGTCATGCCACATGCGACTTATGTCTTAAAGGCACTCAAAGATAGGGGACATAGGATGTCTCTTGTCTCATCATCAAATATGGAAAGTATCAATATGATGGTCGATGAGTTAGAGATAAGAGAGTATTTTGACTATCTTATTACTGGTGATGACTTCAAAAGAAGTAAACCTGACCCTGAAGTGTATAACTATGCCAAAAGTAAGTATGATGCAAGTGATGATGATTTCTATGTGATAGAGGACTCAAATCTTGGCATTGAAGCTGGAAAAAGAGCGAATCTAAAAGTCATAGCATTAAGAGATACGCGCTATGGTATAGACCAAAGTAGAGCCGACTATATCATCGATGATCTTATCGAGATACTTGATATAGTTGATTAGTGTTTGCTGATCAACTATTAAACAATTCTTAAGATCAGATATGATGTCATAGTTTTAAGACTCTTATCGTTAAGTCTCGTATATACTTTAGCAAGACAAGTATGATGAAAAGCCCCATTTCGGGGCTTTAGTTCTCTATATAGTAATAATCGACATAAGTGCCATGATAAGTGTCACAAGGCATGTTAGGTGTTTTTTCATGTCTAAGTCTTCCTTCTTTAAGCGCTAAGATATCTTCTAGATCTTTTTCGATGTAACTTGGATCTATTGGACAATCATGATGACTTGGGAGTATCACTTTTATGTCGTTTTTTATGTTTTTAAGCTTCTTTAAGCTAGCGATATAGGCATCTAAGTCTCTATGCTCTCCAAACATATATATCGGTCCACCTTTTTGGATACTATCACCTGATATGAGGATACCTTTTTCTTTGTCGAAAAGAGCTATCGAGCCTTTGGTGTGACCTGGTATATGGATGACTATGAAGTCATATCTGCCACAGCTTATATGATCGCCTTCTTTGATCGTTATGACTTTTGTCGTCTTTATATCCGCTGCATCATAGAGGTGAATATAGCATTCTTTTACCTCTTCATCTAGACCGCCGATATGATCTCTGTCGCTATGTGTCAATACGACTTTTAGTGATCTATCTTCTTTTTTGATCATTGGGATGAGTTTATCTTCTTTGAATAATGTATCGATCAGCAAATCTTCATTTTCACCTTTGATCAAAAAAGCTCTGACTCTACCATTATCATAAGCATAGATATCTTCAAATAGTTCTTTTACTTCGATCAATTGAATCACCACCTTTATCTAATGATACGCTAAATAGATGATACATGAAATAACTTAGTGCAAATCTAATAGCAATCTTACTTAAAAGATAGTAGAATCTTGTCTATGAAAGATACATGTTTAGTACTTGAGGGTGGAGCTTTTAGGGGCGTCTATTCACAAGGCGTCTTAGACTATTTCTTAGAAAAAGGCTTGATGTTCGGATGTGTTATTGGCGTATCTGCAGGTTCTTTAGCTGCTATAAACTACATCTCTAAGCAAAAAGGACGTAGTGCTTATATCAATATCAACTGTCGTAAAGATAAGCGCTATATCGATGAAAGAAAGCTTCTTACGCGTCGTATCGTCAATCTCGATTTCCTTTTTGATGAAGCTATGGATATCTATCCCTTTGATGAAGAGACTTTTACTGAGTCAAAGACCAGATTTGTTGCGGTAGCTACTGATTGTAGTGAAGGTAGACCTGTATACTTTGAAAAAGGCAAGTGCTCGGATATCTTTGAGGCTTGTAAAGCTTCAGCTTCGATGCCTTTTATTTCTAAGATGATCGAAGTAGATGGTATTAGATGTCTTGATGGCGGCTGTAGTGATAAAGTACCGTTTAGATGGGCGATAAATGAAGGCTATAAGAAGATCGTCATCATCAGGACAAGAGAAAGAGGATATCGCAAAGGTAATGATCTTTCACCTTTCATCGTCCAAAGGACATATCGAGAATATCCCAAACTGCAAGAGTGTCTCATGAAGATGAATGAGTTGTATAACCATCAATGTGATGAGATGGAGATGCTTGAGAAGTATGGTTCGATCTTTACGATAGCACCAAGCACGAAAGTCGATGTAGATCGACTTGAGTCTGATGTCGAAGTGCTTAAAGAGCTCTATCAAAGAGGCTATGATGATGCGATGAGTTGCTATGAAGAGCTGCTTACTTATCTCGAGAGTTGAGTATCATGTATAAGATGATCGTCTTTGACATCGATGGTACGATCTTAGACTCACGTGCCATCATCGCTAATATCAAGAAAGCCTATGAGAAGTTCTATCCTGAGCGTCATCGCGATGACCAAGACTTCAAGAATTGTTTCTTCATGACACCGTCTTATGCTTGGGCTTATCTTGGCATCGATGAAAAAGACATCAGTGCTTTTGAGGACGAGTGTTATGGGCCGCATTCAGAGAAATTATTGGATCTGCCCTTGTGCGACCATATCAAAGAAGTCTTATATGAGCTTGAAGCTTATGAATATATATTAGCGATCGCAACATCGAGAACGATGCGTGATATGCCAGAACTCGCTAAGCCATTCAAAGATATCAGATGGCTCTTTAAAGAGCGCTATATCATCACTTCTGACATCGTCAAAGCACCAAAGCCTGATCCATCTTCTCTATATCTGCTTGAAGTCTTAGCCCAAGTGGATAAAGATGAAGTCTTGTTTGTGGGGGATGGAGCTAGTGACTATGAGTGTGCACATCGAGCCGGTGTCGATTTTGCTTTAGCGCGTTGGGCCAAGATCAAAGATATCGATCCACCATGCCGATATAAATGTGATGATCCCTATGACATCTTAGACATACTAGATATCAAAAAGAGAGGATTATCGTAAGATGATCTTGAAAGCATGAATACTATGTTAAGTTGTCGTTACTAAGATAAATGGTCAGAAATTGACCTTTTCTTTTAGATGTATATTTGGTCTATAATAGTCAAGAAAGGGAGGACTGACCTTGAAAAAAGCGATAGAAGCGATACGCAAGTTCAATAAAGAGCGTGATTGGGACAAGTTCCACACACCAGCGAGTTTAGCTCGATCGATAGCGATCGAGGCTGGCGAACTTTTGGAGTGTTTTCAATGGAGTGAAGAGTATGATAGAGAGGCTGTCTTAGATGAACTAGCTGATGTGCTTGATTATTGTCTGATCATGGCTGATAAACTTGATGTCGATGTTGAAGAGGTCGTGCTTAGAAAGTTAGAAAAGAATAAGCTCAAATATCCTGTTGCTAAAGCTAAAGGTAAAGCACTCAAATATGATAAGTTATGATCGTCTATCAAGAAACTAAAAGACAGTTCATCGATGATACGCGCACCAATGAGATCGATAGGAAGATCGAAGAGAAAGTCTTAGAGAAGCTACATCGAAGAACAGCAAAAAATGAATTCATGGCATGGCGCAATTCGATGCAGTATATGTCGAACGTCTTAGATGATGGGCGCATTCCAGATGATGCGAAAGTTGCGATCGCATATCGTTTGCCTAGTGCCAATATGCGTATCGATATGGTCATCTCAGGTAAGGGTGAAGACGATCGAGAGACAGCGATCATCGTCGAGCTCAAACAATGGCAAAAAGTTGAAAAAGTGCCAACTAAAGATGCGATAGTCAAGACTGTCATTGGAGGTGGGATCCATGAAACGAGCCATCCAGCTTATCAAGCTTGGGCTTATGCCAGTCTTTTATATGACTACAACGCCGATATCAGAGAGAACCATATCTTACTTGAGCCTTGTGCTTATCTACATAATTATGAAGCTGAAGCGGATGATGATCTCTATGATGATATCTATAAGTACTATCTTGATAAAGCACCGGTCTTCACAAGACACGATGTCTTGAAATTAAGAGATTTCATCGCGAGATTCATCAAAAAGGGCAATGTCGATGTGCTCTATCATATTGAAAATGGTCGTATATTACCAAGTAAGTCTCTTCAAGAAAACATCACATCTTTACTTCTAGGCAATAAAGAATTTACGCTCATCGATGATCAAAAGATCATCTATGAAAGAGCACTTGCGATCGCTAGATCACAAAGTAATAAGAAGAGAGTCTATATCATTAGTGGTGGTCCTGGTACTGGCAAGAGCGTCTTGGCGATCAATATGCTAGTAGGGATCTTGAATCTTGATCAAAATGTTATCTACGTCACTAAAAACAGTGCACCGCGCAATGTTTATCTCAAGAAACTCACTTCTGGCAGCTACCGTAAAGCTTACGTCGATAATCTCTTTCAGAATTCCAGCAAGTTCTATGATGCCCCTAAAGATGCCTTTGATTGTATCATCACAGATGAAGCTCATCGTTTGAATGCGCGCTCTGGCTTATATAAGAACTATGGCGAGAATCAGATAAAGGAGATCATAAGTGCTACAAAGATGGCTATCTTCTTTGTCGATGATGATCAGATCGTCACGATCGATGATATCGGTAGTACTGAAGCGATAAGGAAGTGGGCGATGTATTTTGATGCCGAGATATATGAAGATACGCTGATATCACAATTCAGATGTAGTGGTAGCGATTCATATCTTTCATGGATCGACAGCGTCTTTGAGATAAAGGAAGATGTCACTGATGATTTCGATCACGACTATGATCTTCGTATCTTGGATACACCAGATGAAGTAAGAGAACTCATCATAGAAAAAAACAAGGTCGATAACAGATCAAGGATGGTCGCAGGGTATTGTTGGGATTGGATCAAGCAATACAGAAGTGATCCCGATGTATACGATATCGTCATCGGTGACTTCAAAGCTTCTTGGAATCTTAATAATACTGACACCTGGGCCATCGATGATGGATCTGTAGATCAGATAGGTTGTATCCATACAGTACAAGGCCTTGAATTCGACTATGTCGGCGTCATCATCGGCGAGGACTTACGCTATGAAGATGGTCATATCATCACTGATCATACTAAACGTGCTAGTACAGACATGTCCTTAAAAGGCATCAAGAAACTAATGGCTTTAGATAGTAAAGAAGCTAGTAAGTTAGCGGATAAGATAATAAAAGATACTTATAAAGTCTTGATGACAAGAGGGATGAAAGGCTGTTATGTATATTGTGTCGATAAGGCACTTAGCATTTATCTAAAAGAGAGACTGAAAGGGAGGTAAAGATGGAATATTATTATATCGAAGAGGTAAGAGAAGCGATCGAAGCTGCTGATGAAGCGATAGAAAGATTACAAGCAGCCCAAAGAGAGCTTGATAATGCAGGAAGTTGGGGCTTGTTGGATATGTTTGGTGGTGGTCTATTCACGACGATGCTCAAGCATTCAAGGATCGATGCCGCTAAAGATGAGATCGAAGCAGCTAGATCAGCTATCAAACGTTTCAAAGATGAACTAGAGGATGTCGGCAAAAACCTGACACTTGACATCGATATCAGTGGTTTTGCGACTTTCGCTGATTATTTCTTCGACAATATTTTTACTGATGTCTTCATCCAATCAAAGATCTCTGATGCTAAAAGACAAGTAGAAGAGGCCATCTATCAGATAAGAGAGATCAAAAGAGAGCTCAACTTTTTACTTTCAGAGGCAGAGATCTAAGATCTATAAACTATTAGATCGATCTCGTCACTATCGGCAATATGGTGATATATAGGTGATATGTCACCTTTTTTAACATTTATTTAACTTGTTATATAGCGGTGTTTCCTATAGATTACTTATAAATAAAGTATCTTTTTCAAGTTCTTTATACCATCTACCCCAGTTTTAATATAAAGCCTTACGAACTCTATACTAGGAGGACCAAGACTTGCAAGACGAGCACCAGATCTTAAAAAAAGTATCACAAGCTAGATATGACCTTGAAGCTGCTGATGTATTGATACGCGAGTATCTTCCTTTTATCAAGTCAGAAGTCAGTAAATATACTGGCACCTATACAAATGAAAGCAGCGATGAACTTCAGATCGCAATGATCGCCTTTCATGAAGCGATCTTGTCATACGATAGGGATAGGGGTACTTTCTTGCACTATGCTCAAATGATCATCCGCAGCCGACTTATCGATCATGATCGTAAGGAAGCAAGGCACAAAGATCATATATCTCTCGATAAAGAGAATGAAGAAGGTGATCAACTTATCGATATGATCACTGATGGGCGTGATAAGACAGATGAGCATATGCGGCTATTAGCTACGCAAGCTGAGATCTCAGAATTAAGTAAAGTCTTAGAGACTTTTGGTGTTTCTTTTAAAGACCTTACGACATCTTCGCCTAAGCAAGAGCGCACAAAAGCCCTGATCCAAAAGATGATCGCTAAAGCTAAAGAAGATCCCTCGATCTTAGATGATCTGCTTATAAGTAAGAAGCTACCGATCCAAAGACTGACTTTAGATAAAAATGAGCGTAAAGTCTTAGAGCGTCATCGTAAGTATCTTGTAACGATGTTGGTGATATTGACTAATGGTTATGAGATCATTCGCGGTCATCTTTGGCGCGTCCTCAAAGGAGGTACGGCAGTATGAGATATTTGATCTTGGAAGTACATACGCTATATGCGATCGCTTTAGATCAAGATGGCACTTTCATCAAGATCTACAATAAAGACTACCAAGTAGGCATGGAAGTAGAGTCTATCGAGCTTATCAAAGAAGCTGCTCCAAAGAAGAAGGGTCTGAGATCGATCTATCCATTGATCGCTGTCTTTGCTGTATTTATCTTTTTCTTCGCTTTTGATATCTATATGGATAGTATCGTGACGGATTCACTTCTTTTTAGGATCAATCCTAGCGTCAAGATCGATGTGAATAGAGATGATGATGTGATAGGGATCAGTGGACTCAATGATGATGGTGCATACCTCATCGATGGTTATGACTATGATGGCAAGGATATCGATATCGTCTTTGATGAACTGATGGATAGAGCGATCGATCTTGGATATCTCTATCAAGGTCAGACGATAGCTATCGAATTTGCTTCTAACGATGCTACATGGATCAAAGAAAAACGTGAAGCTATCGACGATACGCTTATCCATCTCAAAGATGATCTAGAAGTAAAGATCACGATAACTGACCAAAGTGGTCATGAAGAGATCATCATGCCAGAGATCGTGATCGAAAGTGACAGTTCTTATGATGATGACGATTATGGGGATATAGACGATGCGACCACACCTCAAGTCACGCCAGCGCCAACGATCAGTCCAGATACCACTAAAGATAGTGAGTACGAGTACAGCGACGCTTCATCGAATTACGCTGATTCACAATATGATGAAGAAAATAGCTCAAATTATGATGACTGACCCCAAAAATAGAAAACCAGCTACGTAAGCTATAAGTGTAAAGGCAAAAGAGCCAAGGAGGAATCAAATGAAAAAGTTATATACCCTAATGATCATGCTGGCTATGGTTATGACCTTAGTGGGCTGCTCAACAAACAGCGCATCTACTACAGAGACACAGAATACTCTAGCTAGTACTGGCGTCTTGACTTTAAGAGTCAATCCTGAGATCGCGATATCTTATGATGAAAATGGCAATGTCATCGATGTCAAAGGTGTTAATGACGATGGAAAAGCGATCGCTTCAGATACCAGTTCATATGTTGGAAAAGAAACGAGAGCTGTTGTTGCGGAATTATTGACGAAGATCGGTGAAGCAGGCTATCTTGTCGAGGAAGTCGAAGGCGAAAAACGTCAAGTCATAATTGAGATCGAAGAAGGTTCAGTCATTCCATATACATCTTTTGTCGATGATGTCGTAAGTGAAGTCAAAGTGACCATCGATACACATAAGTGGCAAAATCAGATCGATCTTAGAAATGAGACTGATTATGGCATTACAAGTTATGTCGATACAGATTATGGACCAGATAGCGATGGCTTTACTGACTATGACGATACAGATTATGGTCCAAATAACGATGGTGTCACGGATTACGATGATACAGACTATGGTCCAAATAATGATGGAGTGACGGATTACGATAACACAGACTATGGCCCAAATAACGATGGTGTCACAGATTACGATGATACAGACTATGGACCAAATAACGATGGTGTCACAGATTATAGCTATACCAACTATGGTACATCGAACTATAGTTCGTCAGATTATAGTAATAGTAACTATGGCGATAGTGCCTACGATGATTAAGAAAGTTCCGATAAGGCACGAGATAAAGCACCAAGTCACGAAAGCTGAAGACTTGGTGCTTCGCTTGCGTCTTAGAAAAGTTTTGCCTTTTGACAGCCACGGTAAGAATGGACGCTACTTAGTGACGAGCTTATATTTTGATGATGAGTATGATAGGGCATATAGGGCTAAGACGGAAGGTCTTAATTATAAAGAAAAGTTTCGTATCCGCTATTATGGTGACGATCTAAGCTTCATCAAGCTAGAGAAGAAGTATAAACGTGGTGATCTTAGCGCAAAAGATAGTGTCAAACTTTCAAAAGATGAAGTAGAGAAGATCATCGAAGGTGATATCGATTTTCTTTTAAAAAGTAAAGAAGAACTTAAAAAAGAATTCTATGTGCGTCTTAAAAATAAACTTGCGCCCGTCAGTGCCGTAAGGTATGAGCGTGAAGCGTTTGTCTATCCTTATGGTAATGTGCGCATAACCTTCGATAGCGATATCTCAAAGATCTTTGAGATCAAAGATTTCTTAGATCAGGATGCAAACTATATGCAACTTGAAGAGAATACGATCTTAGAGATCAAATATGACAGATATCTTCCAGATACGATAAGAGCACTGATAGACATCGATACAAGAAGGACATCATATAGTAAATATGCGATCAGTAGAATAGGAGGCCGATCATGACATTTCAGGAGATATTTCGCTCATCATTCATTGAGAATTTGACATCGATCTCATTTTTCGACATGGCTGTAGCTTTGATCTTAGCTCTACTTCTTGGGATCTTTGTCTATTATGTCTATCAAAAGACTTATACAGGTATCATGTATTCAGCGAGCTTTGGCACCTCACTTATTGGAATGACCCTTGTCACAACGATGCTTATCATGACTGTCGTCTCAAATGTCGTACTCTCTTTAGGTATGGTCGGTGCACTTTCGATCGTCCGCTTTCGATCTGCTATCAAGGAACCACTAGATATCGTCTTTCTTTTTTGGTCTATTGCGATCGGTATCGTCTTAGCCGCTGGCCTTATACCGCTGGCTGTCTTTGGCAGTCTTTTCATCGGTCTCATGTTGGTGGTGATGTCAAGACGCAAAAGCATCGATCGTCCTTATCTATTGGTCATCCATCTTAAAGATAACACCAAAGAGAAAGAGATCATCGATCTAATAGCTGCACATACCAAACGCTCTTCTCTCAAAAATAAATCTATCTCCTCTGGTATCACAGAACTTGACATGGAAGTTAGGCTCAAAGATGAAGATGTCTCTTTTATCGATACACTTGATGCTTATGAGGCGATCGAGCACGTTGCTCTTATATCTTATAATGGAGAGTATCTAGGTTAGGATGCTTCGCTCTAAGTATTTTGATAAACTTGTCATCTTATGTGTTGTAGTGATGTTAATGATCGTGGCCATCCTTTTTCATGCCGAAGACTTTGGGATCAAGAGTGCTATCAGAGAACCGTTATATGTTTCTAAGCTCTTTGATGATTCATATGTTCATGAGATCGATATCGAAGTTGATGATATCGTTAGTTATCTAAAGGCAGGTGAAGAGGAATATTTGAGAGCTGATATCACGATCGATGGCGAGAAGATATCTGATGTCGGTTTTAGGATCAAAGGGAATAACTCACGCAGGCTTATTTCTGAGTATGGACTTATACGTTATAGTTTCAAGATCGAGTTCGATCACTATGAGATGCGTGATTATCATGGCCTTGATAAGTTCTCACTAGATGCTTCTTTTCAAGATAACAGTTATATGAAGACTTATCTAGCCTATGATATGTTCGATATGTTGAGTGTGCCAACACCGCTTGTAAGTTACGTCTGGCTTAAGATCAATGGTCAGGATTTTGGTCTGTATCTAGCGATCGAAGAAATGGAAGAAGCTTTTTTGAGGCGTAATTATGGAAACGATCATGGAGCACTATACAAACCTGATTATCGTTATATCGATGACGACAATCGAGATCTTTATTTGATCTATAAAGATGACGATATCGAAAGTTACCCTAATATCTTTGATCATGCCAAGGTCGCTGTCGATAAGTCTGATAAAGTAAGAGTCATCAAAGCGTTAGAAGTCTTATCTAGTGGTCAAGATCTTGCATCGGTCATCGATATCGATGAAGTCGTATCTTATTTTGCTGTCTCAAACTTCCTTCTCAATTGGGACAGTTATGTTGGCTATACGGGACACAATTATTATTTGTATGAAGAAGATGGAAAGCTTTCGATCTTGCCTTGGGACTATAATCTAGCTTTTGGAACATATGCTCTTGGGATGAGCGATCCGATAAGAGATGCAAACGTTCTTATCAACTATCCTATCGATACTCCATGTACGGGGGACGTGATGTTAAAAAGACCGCTATATCATGAAGTGATGAAAGAATATTTAGCTTTGATGTATGAGAAGGCAACAGTTCTTATTGATGAGTATTTTTCTAGTGGAACTTTTGATTATAAATATGCAAAGATCTCACGTATGATAGCACCTTATGTAAAAGAGGATCCAAGTGCTTTCACTTCTTATGAAGATCATAAAAAGGCACTTGAGACCTTAAAGAAAGTCATAGATCTGCGCACTTCCAGCATCAAAGGACAATTAATGGGCATATATCCATCAAAACTCAGCGAATTCGATCACTATGCGATCACTGCTGATCACATCGATCTTAGAGATCTTGGTGATTTTGATGATCTGAAGAATGCTAAAGAGCGACAAGATGCGTTGCTTATAAGTTTGCACTAGTATTAGTTAAAGTTATAGTAAACTATACAAAATAAGTATTTTTCAATAAAATGAGCTAGTAGTATAGTACGGTTGCATGATGATTGCAGACTTTATCTTTTGTGATTATCATATTATCTGAGGTGGTCAAATGCATATCGATTTTGATGAGATAGTAGATAGAAGAGGTACTTATAGTTCAAAGTGGGATGTCAAAGATGGTGAATTGCCGCTTTCGACAGCTGATATGGACTTTAAAGCTGCGCCTGAGATCATTGCGGCTTTAGAGAAACGAGTAGCACATGGGATCTTTGGTTACACCGATGTCGCTGATGAGTGGTATGATGTCATCATCGATTACTACGATCGAAGACATGGTTTGAAGTTCTCTAAAGATGATCTTTTATTTGCGACAGGCGTGATACCGACGATCTCAAGTGTCATAAGGAAACTTACGACACCAGCTGAGAAAGTCTTGGTCATGACACCGGTATACAATATCTTTTTTAACTCTATAATCAATAATGGACGCTTTCCACTTGAATCAGAGCTGATCGTCAAAGATGGTCAGTATACTATCGATTTCGATGATCTTGAAGCTAAGCTCAAAGATCCACAATGTACGATGATGATATTATGTGATCCTCATAATCCTGTTGGTCGTATCTGGCATGAAGATGAATTAGTACGCATTGGTGAACTATGTTTTAAAAATCATGTGACAGTCATCTCGGATGAGATCCATGGTGATCTTACTGATCCTGGTAAACGATATGTCCCGTTTGCTAGTGTCTCTGAGCTCAATAAGCGCATCAGTATCACTTGTATAGCTGCTTCTAAAGCTTATAATCTAGCTGGTCTTCAAAGCAGTGCTATCGTCGTTTACGATGAGAGACTACGAAATAAAGTAAGAAGAGCCATCAATACTGATGAAGTAGCTGAACCAAATGCTTTTGCGATGGTGGCGACGATAGCTGCCTTTAAAGAATCGGAGTACTGGCTAGATGAACTAAGGGATTATTATTTTGCTAATAAGGAGTTTATCAAAGAATACATTGCTAAAAACATACCTGCACTCAAGATCTTAGATAGCGAAGCGACATACTTACTTTGGATCGATCATAGTGCTCTTAAGATCAGATCTACGGTGCTTTCAAGGCATATTAGAGAGACTTCTGGTCTCATCTTGTCTGATGGATCGATCTATCATGGTGATGGTCTTGATCACTTGCGCATGAACACAGCTTATCCAAGATCAGTGATAAAGGATGCTTTAGAAAGACTCAAAAAGAGTATCGATATATTAGAAGAAAGGAAAGGGATATGAAGAAGTTAGTTTTGGTCATATTGGCGATGATGTTCATCCTAATGGGATGTACGAGTGAAACGTCAAGCGTAGATAAAGATCAGTTACAGACGATCTTAGATAATGGTGTCATGATCGTTGGTACAGAAGGGACATATTCACCAAACAGCTATCACGATGAAGATGGTGAGCTCGTTGGTTTTGATGTCGAGGTAGCTAAGAAGATCGGTGAACATCTTGGTGTTGAAGTCGAGTTCTTTGAAGCAGAATGGGATTCACTTTTTGCAGCCATGGATTCTGGACGTGTCGATACGGTCATCAACGAAGTCGAATATAGTGAAGATAGAGCTTTGAAGTATGACTTTTCTAAGCCATATACTTATGTTAGAGGAGCACTTCTCGTGGCAGAAGATGATACAGAGATCACATCTTTTGATGATCTGGCAGGCAAAAGATGTGCACAAAATCTCACTAGTTCCTGGGGCACAGAAGCTCAGAGTCTAGGTTGCGAGCTTGTCAGTGTCGATAGCGTTTACCAAACGATGGAACTCATCGCTTCAGATCGTGCTGATGCCACGCTCAACGCCGAGACGGCATTTGGTGACTACATCAGTAAGCATCCAGATGAGCCAGTAAAGATCGTCGCATACAGTGATGATACTGCCTCATCACTAGTACCAGTCAGAAAAGGCGAATATGCCTTGCGTGAAGCTATCGATGAAGCACTAGATGCAATGAGAGAATCAGGTGAACTTGAAGAGATATCTGAGAAGTATTTCGGTATCGATGTCACAAAGGAGCGCTGATGAACGATAGACTCATAGAGATCTTGACTTCATCTTTCTTTGAGATATTGATCCAAGGACTTAAAGTTACGATACCTTTGACGATCATCTCTTTTGCGATCGCTCTTGTGATCGCCCTTTTAGTTGCGATCGTTCAAGTAGCTAATATCAAAGTTGCCAAGCAAGTAGCACGCTTCTATGTCTGGATCATCCGTGGTACACCATTAATTGTCCAACTATTCATCGTCTTTTTTGGTCTACCATCACTTGGTATCGTTATCGATGCTTTTCCATCTGCGATCATCGTCTTTTCGATCAATACAGGTGCTTATGCCTCAGAGACGATCAGAGCAGCGATCGAGGCTGTACCAAATAGTCAATTTGAAGCTGGTTATTGCGTAGGGATGAACTATGTCCAGATCATGTATCGTATCATCTTACCTCAAGCGATGCGTACAGCTTTCCCACCACTATCTAATTCCTTGATCGGTCTTGTCAAAGATACTTCTTTGGCAGCCAGTATCACAGTGGTAGATATGTTCTTAGTGGCACAAAGAGTAGCGGCACAGACTTATGAGACTTTTGCGTTATATATGGAAGTAGCTTTGGTCTATCTTATCTTCTGTACAGTGCTCACAAAGCTTCAGACAGTGATGGAGAAAAGATTGAGGATGGATTAGTATGTTAGAGATAAAGGGATTGAAAAAGAAGTTCGATGACCTAGAAGTATTGAAAGGTATCGACCTGAGTGTCAAAAAAGGTGATGTTATATCGATATTGGGATCTAGTGGTTCAGGTAAAACGACTCTTTTACGTTGTCTTAATTTCCTTACGATGGCAGATGAAGGTGAGATGATCTTTGATGACGTCCACTATGATCTTGCTAGGATGAGTAAGAAAGAGATCTTCGATATCCGTAAGAAGACAGCGTTCGTCTTTCAGAATTACGCTCTTTTTATCAATAAGACAGCCTTAGAGAACGTTACAGAAGGATTGATCGTTGCCCGTAAGATGGACAAGAAGGAAGCCATCACTTTAGCTAAAGAAGCTTTAGATCGCGTCGGTCTTTCAGATCGCTATGATTACTATCCAAGACAGCTCTCTGGTGGCCAGCAACAACGTGTGGCGATCGCTAGAGCGATGGTCTATCGGCCAGAGATCATCTATTTTGATGAGCCGACTTCATCTTTAGACCCTGAACTTATCGGGGAAGTCTTGAGTGTCATGCGTGATCTTGCGCAAAGCGGCATGACGATGATCGTCGTGACACATGAGATGAACTTCGCTAAGAACGTCTCTAGTAAAGTCATCTTTATGGAAGGTGGCAAGATCGTTGAAGAAGGTACGGCTAAAGAGATCTTTGAAGAGGCCAAAGAAGAGCGTACACGTCGTTTCTTGGCTTCATATTATGATCGCATATGATGCTCAAAAGGCATGCATAACTATGGCTTATAAGTATTTTACAGTCATCAAATAGCTGATTAGAATGTAGTCGTAAAGGGCTACATTTTTATAGGAGGACGATCATGAAATATCTAGAATATGAAGATTTTAAGAAAGCAGATCACTTTGGCTTGGGAGTGAAGAATGAAGCTTATGCTGCATACTTTATCGGTCAATGCTATCTCAACTTACTCACAAAAGAACCATTTGCGATCTCAAACGTCACATTTGAACCTGGATGCCGTAATAATTGGCATATCCACCATGCAAAAAGTGGTGGTGGTCAGATGCTGATCTGTACAGCTGGTGAAGGTTGGTATCAAGAGTGGGGCCAAGATCCTGTCGAACTTAAAGAGGGCAGTGTCGTCTATATCAAAGAAGGTATCAAACACTGGCATGGCGCTAAGAAAGATAGTTGGTTCTCTCATATCGCATTTGAAGTACCAGGAGAAGAGACATCAAACGAATGGCTTGAAGAAGTTGATGATGTGGCTTATGAAGGACTAGTGAAGTATGAGCGATAAGAGTTTTAAAGAGCGCTTAGCTTATTTTCTTGAAGAAGTAAAAAATGAAGAAGGATATACTCTTGACGACAAGACGCGATATCTAGCTATCTTAGCGGTCTTAATGGGTGCGGGTGGCTATAAGACATTCAGCGATCTTTTAGATAAGACACTAAAAGATGAGCTGAGCGTCGTTGAAGTCAAAGAGCTTATCTATCAAGCTCATGACTACCTTGGCATCGCAAGAGCAGAAGCTTTCTTAGATATCGCAAACGAAGTCATCGCGACCAAAGGTCTCAAAGATGACACAGAGACGATGGTCACGACGATCGAAGACCGTCTAAAAGAAGGTGTCAAAGCACAAGTCTCGATCTTTGGTGAAGGGATGAAAGATGCTTATAAAGCTAGTGTCGTCAATCGGTATCTAGCAGCAAATTGTTTTGGCGATTACTATACCAGAAAGGGTCTAGATCTAAGACAAAGAGAGATGATCACTTTCTGCTTCCTATTAGCTCAAGGTGGCGTAGAGCCACAACTCATCTCACATGCTAGGGGCAATATCGCTGTGGGGAACGATAAGGAGTTCTTGATGTCTGTCATCATCCAATGTCTTCCCTATATTGGATATCCAAGATCGCTCAATGCGATAAGTGCTCTAGAGAAAGCCACAGTATGATCGGCGCTACGGCGCCTTTTTTAATAGAAATATCAAGACAAAAGGCTTATCATATCTCTATGCAAAAGAAAGTAAGAAAAGCTATAAAACGCTATGGATCATCAAGCGATTTGATCTCTAAGATTAAAGGTAAAGCCAAAGAATCAGTCAAGGAATTCAATAAAGCTATTGATCACAGTAAAAGAAAGCTCATCATAAATATCGATGAAGCTTTAGATCGCGTATTTGATAAATATGCAAAGCGCTTTTTAGCTAAGAGGACGATAAGTTATGAAGAAGTATAAGATCTTCGTCATCAATCCTGGCTCGACATCGACAAAACTATCTTTATTCATCGATGAAAATGAACTCTTTACGACAGATGTCTTTCATGATTCATCGATCTTAAAGACTTTTGGTCATATCAATGATCAACTTGATTATCGGATGCAAGTCGTCGAAGATTTCATCAAAGACAACGGTATCGATCTTACTGATCTTGATGCGATCGCTTGTCGCGGTGGTGCAAGCTATAGTGTCGAAAGTGGGACTTATGAAGTAGATGAGCGTCTGATCAAAGATACAAAAGAGGCAAAAGGCGGTCTCTATCACTCTTCGATGTTAGGGGTACAGATGGGAAAAAGATTGAGCGATAGATATGGTGCTAGGATCTTTATGTCAGATCCAACAGTTACTGATGAATATGATGATATCGCCAGAGTCACAGGTATCGATGGCATCTATCGTAAAGCGATCTCACATGCCCTCAATCAAAAAGCTGTCGCAAAGATGTATGCGAAAGAAGTGGGCAAAGATTATGAAAAGCTTGATCTTATCGTAGCTCATATCGATGGCGGGATCTCGATCTGTGCTCATCATCATGGAAGGATGATCGATGGCAATGATGGAGGTGGAGGAGATGGTCCTTTCACACCGACACGAATGGGCTCGATGGCTGTGACAGATGTCGTTGAATATCTTTGGGATAGGTCAAAAGAAGAGATGAAAGATCTCTGTTCAGTAAGTGGTGGCTTTTCTGATCATTTTAAAACTTCAAATAGTGACAAAGTCTATGAACTCTACAAAAAAGGTGATGATAAAGCTAAACGGGTCTTTGATGCGATGATCTATCAAGTCGCAAAATGCATAGGTGCCATGGCGACAGTCCTCAAGGGGCATGTCGATCAGATCATCTTGACTGGCGGTCTATTACGTTTTGAGGAGATATCGAAGATGCTAGATGAGCGTTGTTCTTTCATCGCACCTATCAGCGTCTATAAAGGAGAGTATGAGCAACGAGCTTTAGCTTCTAGAGCTCTTGAAGTGCTAAGAGGTGAAAAGCAAGCGAAAAGATATAGCGGTAAGCCTGTTTTTGAGGGTTTCAAGGAGTAAGATATGGATAATAAAGAGAAACTAGAAAAGATCAAAGAGTGGGAATTCAAAAAGAGTGCTTATGATCTTGTTATTGGGACGACTTATTTTGATGATGAGACGATAGCACCACCAGCGGGACAAGAATATCGCTATGACCGCTTGTCTTATATGGTAGCTGAAAGCTATAAGATAAAGACTGATCGAACGATCAAAGCCTTATTAGAAGAATTGAGTAAAGAAGATCTTGATGAAGTCACAGATCGCCACATCGCTCTTTTATATAAGGGCTTTAAAAAACTTGAAGCTATTCCTCAAGATCTGTATGCTCAATACACTAAAGTGACGCTCGCATCGACAGCTTCTTGGCATGAAGCTAAAAAGAAAGACGATTTTACACTATTTAAGCCACATCTCTTAAAAGTCATCGAGCTTAAAAAGAAGATAGCCATGCTTTATGATCCTCAAAAGGATCCTTATGATGTCATGCTTGATGAATATGAAGAAGGAATGACAAAAGCTGATTACGATGAGTTCTTTGCACTGATCAAAAGTGAGATATTGCCACTTATCGAAAAGATCAAAAAAGCCAAGCCGATACGTGATGATTTCATCTATCGCTTCTATGATAAAGAAAGACAAGCTCTTTTGATGACAAAGCTCAAAGAGATCTTGAACTTTGATCCTTCTTGGGGCTATATGGGCGTCTCGATGCATCCTTTCACTTCAGGATTATCGACCGATGATGTACGTATCACGACTTTTTATGATGAACACAATATCGCTTCTGCGATCTATTCCATCGTTCATGAAGTCGGTCATGCCTTCTATGAACATCAGATGGATAAGAACTTAGAAGGAACGATCTTACGCGATGTATCTAGTGGCATGCATGAATCGCAAAGTCGTCTTTTGGAGAACTATATCGGAAGAAGAGAGTCTTTTATCAAAAACTACTTTGACTTTTTAAAGGAGCTATATCCAGCACAGTTAGAGGATGTCGATATCGTTTCTTTTACTAGAGCTTGTAATGTCGCTAAGCCTTCGCTTATCAGGACAGATGCTGATGAACTTACTTATCCGATACACATCTTGATCCGTTATGAGATCGAAAAAGGGATCTTCGATGGTTCTATCGATCTTGATCATTTAGAGGATGTTTGGAACGACTACTATATGAACTATCTTGGTATAAGGCCAAGGAGCGCAAAAGAAGGTATCTTGCAGGATATCCATTGGTCAGATGGTAGCTTTGGCTATTTTCCAACATATGCCTTAGGCAGTGCTTTAGCTGCACAGATCATGAAAGTAGTGGAAGAAGAGATCGATATCGATCGACATCTTGAAGATGGGGATATCAAGGTGATCACGGACTATCTTAAAGAGAACATCCATAGATATGGTGCGATCTACGACTTCAAGACAATCACAAGGAT
Source organism: uncultured Erysipelotrichaceae bacterium (assembly GCA_944326055.1). Taxonomy (GTDB): domain Bacteria; phylum Bacillota_I; class Bacilli_A; order Erysipelotrichales; family Erysipelotrichaceae; genus JAHHTG01. Next base: position 7,868 of record CALVCT010000017.1, on the reverse strand, counting down.
CGCTACTCATGAAGATTTTGATCCACATCATTATATCGACTATTTGAAAGATAAATATACAAAGTTATACGACTTGAAAGGAGCATGAGATGAAGATAGGTGTACCAAAAGAGATCAAAAATAATGAAGAACGTGTCGCTTTGACCCCGGCAGGCGCTTTAGCACTTATAAATAAGGGTCATGAAGTCTTTGTTGAGAGTAAGGCTGGTGTCGGCAGTGGGTTTAAAGATGAAGAATATCTTGAGGTCGGAGCCAAGATCGTGAGTACTGATGAAGTCTTTGCGAGATCTGAGCTCATCATCAAAGTCAAAGAATACCAAAAGAGTGAATATAAGTACTTGCGAGAAGATCAGATGGTCTTTACATACTTACACATCGCTGCTGAACCAGATTTCGCCAAAGCCCTTATCGATCATAAAGTTACAGCGATCGCCTATGAGACGATCGAAGATGATTCAGGTGCTCTACCGCTCTTGCGCCCGATGTCACAAGTTGCCGGACGAATGGCTGTCCAAGTTGGTGCTTGGATCTTACAGAAAGCAAATGGCGGCGAGGGGATCTTGCTTGGAGGAGTGCCTGGCGTCAGACCAGCCAAAGTCATGGTCTTAGGTGGCGGTGTCGTCGGCTTTGAAGCGGCAAGGATGGCTAATGGCCTAGGTGCTGATGTTGAGGTCTTTATCCGCAATCAAAGGAGGATGGCGGAGATCGATGAGCTGACTAATGGGCAGATCCATACGGTTTTTTCAAATGAATACAATATCCAAAAGTCGATCAAAGAAGCTGATCTTGTGATAGGCGCTATCCTTCTTCATGGCGCAAGAGCGCCAAAGATCGTCTCGGAAGAGATGGTCAAAACGATGAAGAAAGGAGCTGCTATCGTTGATGTCTCGATCGACCAGGGTGGTTGTATCGCCACATGCGATCATACGACGACGCATGATGATCCTGTCTATGAAAGATATGGTGTTTTACATTACGCTGTCGCTAATATGCCAGGGGCAGTACCACGCACCTCGACGCTCGCTCTTTCAAATGCGACACTGCCGTATATCGAAAAGCTAGCGGATAAGGGTTTGATAGCTCTAAAAGAAGACAAAGGATTTATGAAAGGACTCAATACCTATAAAGGCTATTATACTTATGAAGCTGTTGCGGAAGCCTTAGGTGGGGAATATCATGATCCTGAAAAGTTGATATAAAAAGATGTCAAGCTTGACATCTTTTAACTATACGCTCGATGACTACTATAGCCACCGGTGATATTTCTTGTCTTATAGCCTTTAGCTATAAGGATACGTGAGGCGATATGAGCTCTGATACCAACAGCACAATAGACATCGATGATATCGCCTTTGTACATTTCAAGTTCATCCAGACGTTCTCTAAGTTCATCGACAGGGATGTTGATACTGTTATCTAGATGACCACGATCATATTCTTCTTTTGTCCTAACATCAAGGATGATCGCTCCTTCAGGCAACTCGTTTTCTAAGATGAGCTCTTCTAAGCCGTTAAAGACATTAGAGGCGATAAAGCCAAGATAGTTAGCCGGCGATTTAGCAGAGAGGAAGGGTGGTGCATATGCGAGCTCTAAATCACTCAAGTCCTCGACTCTCATTTTTGCCTTGATCGCTGTAGCGATCACATCGATGAACTTGTCAGCACCTTCTTTTGCAACGACTTGTGCGCCTAAGATCAGATGATCTTCATCATAGAAGAGCTTGATGTGAAGAGCTTTGGCGCCAGGATAATAAGTAGCATGGCTGCTTGGATGTGTGCATATCGTCTTAAAGGCATAGCCATCGCGTCTGAGGCGAGCTGTGTTATAACCTGTTGAAGCACCTGCAAGATCGAAGACTTTGATGATACTGGTGCCGATCGAGCCATCATAAGCTCTCTTGAGACCGCAGATATTATCGGCGATCAAACGTCCTTGTTTATTGGCAGGGCCAGCCAAGGCAACGTTTTCAAGTTTGCCGCTGATGAAGTGTGGCGAGACTGTGGCATCACCACAGGCCCAGACATCGATCGCACTTGTCATCATGTATTCATCTGTGATGATATTGCCTCTTTCATCAAGTTCGATTCCTGAATTCTTTAGAAAATCAGTGTTGGCTCTGACCCCAGCAGCTACGATCACAAGATCATAGTCATATACTGTGCCATCTTCTAAAGTGATATTTTGCTCATCACTGATCTCTTTGATACGAGCTTGAAGGTGAAGTTCGATATCATTTTTTCTGATCTCATCTTCAAGATACATCGCCATATCAGGGTCTAGATTAGCTAAGATATGATCAGCGTATTCAAAGATAGCTACTTCTTTGCCGATATGTCTTAGGTTCTCGGCGGTCTCGATGCCGATGAAACCACCACCGATGATCGCTACTTTTTGAGCCTTGACTAGCGCCTCTTTGAGATAGCGAACATCTTCGACATTCTTAAGGTGAGCTAGCTTATCTTCGTTAGCGTACAATTTACGATATGTCGAACCTGGCGCTAAGATCAGGTGATCATAACTCTCTTTATATTCATGACCCGCATGCTTCACTGTCACTGTCTTATTTGCGATATCGACACTGATGACTTCACTATCGACTCTGACATCGATCCTAAAGCGTTCATATAGTGACTCTGCTGTCTCAAGAAGAAGATCGCTTTCATCTTTGATGATGCCACCAAGATAATAAGGCAGGCCGCAATTGGCATAAGATACATAATGTGATCTTTCAAAGATGATGATCTTGGCATCTTCATCTAATCTTCTAAGTCTAGCTGCTGCTGAAGCTCCGCCTGCAACACCACCGACGATGACAACTTTCATAATCTTTACCTCGCTTTTTCATCATTGTAACGTATGTCTTTTCCTTTGTCTTTACTTATGACTGGAAGTTTTATAGTTAGAAAAAGAGAAGTCACAAAAAGATCATCTCCTTATTTATCGCTTTTATGATGCTTGGAAACTGCTTCTGGGATGACTATCGTTAAAAAGTGTAGTAGATAACTTTACTTGAACTCTAGATTAGGAAAGAGCCACTCCATCGTTTTGTCAGGATAGACTTCATCGATAAAGCGCTCGATACCATTTGTAGCGACGACACCATTTACTCTCTCAGACCAGCGATAGACGACAAGGCCACTAGCTAAAGAATCGATGATCATAAAGACAAGCAAGCACCAAGTCAAGACCTTACCGATTTTATTTGGGATCTTCATGATCCAGATCGCCATCCTTGGATAGATGTATTTGATCCAAAGGATGCCCAAGATGCCCCAGAAGATCGAATAGAGAAGACAGATACGTCCGTTGATATTGAAAGGCATGTTCGAATAGTCCCAAGAAGTTGATCCAAAGACGATCTCTTGAAAGAGACTACACAGATATTCGATGACACTACCGACGATAAAACCTCCCGCAAATGAATATAATCTTGATCTATTGCGATATTTATATAGGAAGAACGAAAGAGCTAGAGCACCGAAGCCATATACGAGATTGAAAGGTCCCCAGATGAGACCGACACGATTTTCAAGATGGCCTCTTGTGATAAGACAAAACAACATCTCGATCACGACTCCACCAAAACAACCGATGAAGAAGATCCAAAAGAGTTTATAGAAAGTATTACCACGAGCGAAGTGTTTGAGTTTCTCTTCACTATAATCGATCATCGCATTAGTCGGGTTAGGTCTAAAAAAGCGGCGATCTTCTGTCTCTTTCTCATAGCGTTTAGCTTCTGAGATACGTGTCTTGATCTCATCAGCTGTGCTTGATGTGCTCTTATGCATGCGTTCGAACATCTTAGAAGCGTCATCTAAAAGCTCTACTTCATCAAGCAGGGCATCTTGTAGACTTTGGACATCAGAGATGCCACCTTCTGTCTCTTTCGCTAATTCATTTAACTGTGAGTTGACACTTTGAGTCACATCTTCTTCAAGTTCTAATAAGTCTTTCTTGACTTGTGCATATCGGATACGCAGTTTCGCATTCATCTTATATCTTCTCTTCTCAGCCATCATCTTCTCCTTTTCTCTATTATGCCATGGCGATAGTCAATAAAGTAATAATATCGTATAATGAGCCTATGAAAAAAGTTTTAGTCATCGGCTGTCCTGGCAGTGGTAAGAGTACATTTGCCCGTTATCTTCATGACGTTAGTGAACTTCCATTATACTATCTTGACATGATCTGGCATAAAGAAGATAAGACGACTTATACGCAAGAAGAATTCGATGTGGCATTAGATAAGATACTTGATAAGGATGCGTGGATCATCGATGGGAATTATAGTCGTACTTTAGATAAAAGGCTTGATCGTGCTGATACAGTCTATTTCTTGGATCTTGATCTTGATGTCTGTCTTTCTAGTATCATCTCTCGTTTGAATAAGAAGCGTCCAGATATGCCTTGGGTCGAAGAAGAGATCGATGAGGAATTCATGGATTTTATAAGAGATTTTCCGATAAGTCAAAGGCCAAAGATCTTAGATGCTCTAAATAGACATGATCATATCAAAGACATCACTTTCAAAACGCGTGCGGAAGTAAATGAATATATCAAAGAGAGAAGATATGGATAAGATCACCTGCATCGATAATGATGTGCTTGTCAGTTTTTTAAGATGAAGATCTTAAGAAATAATAACTATCGATCGTGTATCTTGATGATATAAGATAGCTAAACATCATCCTTTGCATATCGATAGAAAATCAAGATGAGACTTTTTTGATCATCTTTAAAAAGAGCTCAGCTGCCTTAGAAAAGACTTGATATTTCTTGTAGATCAAAGATAATTCGGAATTCAATGTCGGTGTCAGTGCTCTGAAAGTAAGACCGCTGTCTTTAGAAGTATCGACAAGACGATCTAAAGTTAGGGCGATCCCGACTTTCTCTTTGACTAAGATCGATGCATTATATAAAAGATTGTAAGTGGCGACGATATCAAGCTCGTCATAATCCTTTGTAGACCATTTCTTGAAATGCTCATCGTCATTAGTCAATAGTTGTCTTGAGATGATGAGTTTACGCTTGATGATGTCTTCTTTTCTTATCGCTTCAAACTTAGCCAACTCGTCATCCTGACGCATGATGATGCCCCAAGTATCTTTACCGCGGAGTTTGACATCATCATACTTTGATATATCGACAGGATCGATGACGACGCCGAAATCCAATAAGCCTTTATCTAATCTTTCGATCACATCAGCTGCATTGCCACTATAGAGATGAAAGTGGATGCGGGGATATCTATCTTGTATCTGTCTTATGACTTTGGCGATCGTGCTCATGATGTAAGTCTCACCACCACCGATATAGACATCACCACTCACTTCATCTTCTAGATCGCTGAACTCTTTTTCAGTCTTGTCGACTAGAGCGATGATTTCTTCTGCTCTTTTACGAAATAACATGCCATCGCTTGTCAAGATGATACGATGGCTCTTACGCAAGAAGAGCTTTTTTCCTAGTTCATATTCGAGATCTTTGATCTGACGTGAGAGATTAGGTTGGGTTACATGCAGAAGATTGGCTGCTTTTGTGATATTCTCTTCACGAGCTACTGCTAAAAAATAGCGCAAGGTCCTTATCTCCATATATTCTCCTTCTATGCGTATTAAGCATATCACACTATGTAAACAAAGTATTAGTAATAATGATCAATATCTTCTATCATAAAGACATGGATGAATCGAGACTGAGACGTAATTTAAAGGATGCAGGATGTGCCAAGAAAATGATCGAAGAATATTGTGCTCTACCTGACAAAAAGAGTCAGCAGCTCTTTTTAAGGAAGCACAGAGCTTGTCTATTAGATATCCTGCATGCTGATCAATATAAGATCGATTGCCTCGATCATCTTTTATATCTATTGGATAAGGAGACTAAAGAAGATGAAGGATGTCTGGGATAAGACTTTTGAGTTGGATGAAAATGTGAGTCATAAGAAAGTAGGTTTTCAAAACCGCTATGGTATCGATATCGTCGCTGATATGTATAGACCAAAAGAGTCTAAGATCAAAGGGGCGACAGCTGTAGCAGGACCATTTGGTGCTACCAAAGAGCAAGCATCTGGTCTCTATGCCCACGCTATGGCAAAAAGAGGCTTCCTCACGATCGCTTTTGATCCATCATTTACTGGTGAGTCAGGTGGAAATGTAAGAAACGTAGCATCTCCTGATATCAATACCGAGGACTTCATGGCTGCTGTCGATTTTCTATCGCTATTGGATGAAGTAGATGAAGAGAAGATCGCTATCATCGGTATCTGTGGCTGGGGCGGTCTAGCTCTTAATTGTGCAGCTTTAGATACGCGTATCAAAGCCACTGTCGTTTCAACGATGTATGATATGTCTCGTGTTTCTGCTAAAGGATACTTCGATAGTGAGGATTCTGAAGAAGCTAGACACAAGATGCGTGAGATGTATGCGGCCCAAAGGCTCGTTGACCTTAGATATGGCAAACAAGAAAGAGCTGGCGGTGTCTTAGATCCACTACCAGATGATGCGCCTTGGTTTGTGAAAGATTACTATGACTATTATAAGACTAAGCGTGGTTATCATCCTAGATCGCTAAATTCCAATGAAGGTTGGAACATCACAGGCACGATGTCATTTCTCAATCAGCCGATACTCGCTTATTCTCATGAGATAAGAAGTGCCGTCTTAATGATCCATGGTGACAAAGCACATTCTTTCTATATGGGCAAAGATGCTTATGAAGATATGATCAAGGACAATAGATACAAAGACAATAAAGAGTTTTTGGCGATCGAAGGTGCTGTACATACAGATCTCTATGATGATCTCGATGTGATACCGTTTGCTAAGATCGAAGACTTTATCTTGAAGGCTTTTAAATAAAGATGATGACACAAAGAAAGAATATCGAACTTCATGCAGATGATGTGGTATTTGATATCGCGATCATCAAAAATGCGTCGACAGAAGCCTTGATGGGACTTCTACCTATGAATTTAAAGATGGAAGATCTAAACGGCAATGAAAAGTACTGCTATATCGATCATCATTTACCGACTTCTATAAAAAAGATAGAGATGATCAAAAGAGGAGATGTGATGCTTTTTGGCGATGATTGTCTTGTCATCTTCTATAAAGATCATATGACGACTTATAGTTATACAACTATTGGGCATATCGATGATATGCGAGGGTTTGAGGAAGCTTTGAGTAAAGCTGTACAGTTGGTCATTAGATGAGATACATCGATGGTCTAGATACTTTATCGGGAGCACTTATACCATATGTCGGTCTTGGCACTTATGCTTTGTGTGGCAAAGAGCTTCACGGTGCGATAGGTCATGCACTAAGTAGTGGCTATCGGCTGATCGATACAGCATCCTTTTATGGCAATGAAAAAGAAGTTGGAGCCGCGATCAGGTCATCGTCGATCAAAAGAGAAGATCTCTTTATCATCACTAAACTCTATCCTAGTGAGTATAAGGATGCACGATATAAAGTAAAAGAAGCTATCGAACGCCTTGATATTGCCCATCTTGATATGATGATGTTGCATCATCCATCACATGATGACATCGATGCCTATAGAGCGATCGAAGAGGCGATCGATAAAGGCTATGTACTCTATGGTGGTGTATCTTGCTATTACGAAAAAGAGATAGATCGCTTCTTGTCACAAGTAAGGATCAGACCCCAGATCGTTCAAAATGAGATGCATCCATACTATCAAGATGCGAAAGTCTTAGAACATTTAAAAGCACTTGGTCTGCATGCACAAAGTTGGTATCCTCTAGCAGGTAGAGGCTATACAAAGCAGCTATTAGAAGATGAAGTGATCAAAGATATCGCTAAAAGATACCATAAGACCAGTGCTCAGGTGGTGCTCAGAT